>NZ_JBIGIN010000002.1:0-291652 GCF_043558715.1 Scandinavium sp. M-37 | reverse complement strand
TTGTTAAACTAAAAACCAGCCCACAGGCCCGAAAACAGTGGCCTGCACTCCCTGAGTGGTTCACAGCAAGGCTACTGACCCGAACTGTTGATGGCAAAGAAAGACAGGTTCTGACATCCCTGACAGACCATAATCGCTATCCTGGTAATGATATCAGTGCGATATATCGCCACAGGTGGGAAATTGAACTGGGTTATCGGGAAGCGAAGCAGGGAATGATGGACAATCGCTGGACGTTACGCAGCAAGTTGCCAGAACTGGTAAGACAGGAGTTATGGGGAGTACTGCTGACTTACAACCTGGTGAGATATCAGATGGTAAGGATGGCGTTCGAACTGAAAGGTGATTATCTGCCTTACCAGCTGAGTTTTAGCGGCACAATAAGTGAAATAACCCGGTTGCTGATAACGTTGCCATGGGCGTCACCGGGTAAGATGCCGGGTGAGTTAAGAACGTTGTATGAGAAAGCAAAGTGGCTGGTATTACCGGGAAGAAGAGAGCGAAGTTACCCTCGGGAATTGAAAGTAAAAGCCCAGAAATATCCGACAAGAAAAAATGCTGATCACCTTAAGTGACCAGCATTAGGGGCAACCCCGCTTTTTTTATATCTGCCGCTGGCGGAAACGGATTTTTTCGTTAATTATGCATGAGTTATGTTTAACCGAAGGATACCGCTATGTACGACAATCTGAAAAGTTTGGGCATTACCAATCCTGATGAAATCGATCGTTACAGCCTCCGGCAGGAAGCCAACAACGATATCCTGAAGATCTATTTTCATAAGGATAAAGGCGAGTTTTTCGCGAAAAGCGTGAAGTTCAAATATCCACGTCAGCGTAAAACCGTGGTGGCTGACGGCGTAGGCCAGGGCTACAAAGAAGTGCAGGAAATCAGCCCGAATCTGCGCTATGTGATTGATGAGTTGGATCAGCTGTGCAAACGCGATCGCACCGAAGTGGATCTGAAGCGTAAAATCCTCGACGACCTGCGTCATCTGGAAAGCGTCGTGGCGAATAAGATCAGCGAAATTGAATCCGATCTTGAGAAGCTTACCCGCGGGAAATAAGCGACGTTGAAAAGTAAAACGGCAACCCTAAGGTTGCCGTTTTTGTTTTTACATTACTGCATCAGCAGGTAGATAGTGCTGTCGCCACGCTGGATGTTCAGCGCCAGGACGCTCGGCTTGCTGTCGAGAAGCTTACGCAGGTCGGCAATGTTTTTCACCGGCTGCTGGTTAGCCCCGACAATCACATCGCCTTTTTTCAGGCCGATTTGCGCCGCAGGGGTGCCCGGTTTGATGCTGCTAACCACCACGCCTTTATCATTACCCTTGTTGCTCATTTCAGCGCCTTCAATACCGTTGAAGATGCTGCTGGAATCAACCTGAGTCTGGCTGCTCTGCTGCAGTTCTAGGGTGACGTTCACCGGCTTGCCATCACGCACCAGACCCAGCTGGATTTTGCTGCCGACTGGCATGGTGCCAACCTGTGCACGCAGGGCGGAGAAGCTGCTGATAGGCTTGCCGTTCAGGGAGGTGATCACGTCCCCTGCTTTGATGCCCGCTTTCGCCGCAGACGAGTTCGGCAGTACCTGGCTTACGAATGCGCCGCGCTGAGCGTCAACTTTCATCGCTTTCGCCAGATCGGAACTCAGCTCGGTGCCCATAATGCCCAGCTCGCCGCGTTTGACCTGACCAAATTTAACCATCTGTTCGGTCAGGCTCTTCACCATGTTGCTTGGGATAGCAAAACCGATCCCGATGTTACCGCCGTCTGGTGCCAGGATCGCGGTGTTAATCCCGATCAGCTCACCGTTAAGGTTCACCAGCGCACCACCGGAGTTACCGCGGTTGATTGCCGCATCGGTCTGAATAAAGTTTTCGTAGTTTTCGACGTTCAGGCCACTACGGCCCAGCGCCGACACGATCCCGGAAGTCACGGTTTCACCCAGACCGAACGGGTTACCGATAGCCACGGTGTAGTCACCTACGCGCAGGGCATCGGAATCCGCCATTTTGATGGCGGTCAGACCTTTTGGAGACTGGATCTGGATCAGCGCAATATCAGAACGCGGATCTTTGCCGACCACTTTGGCGTCAAATTTACGGCCATCGCTCAGAGAAACTTTGATGGTGCTGGCGTTATCCACCACGTGGTTGTTGGTCACCACATAGCCTTTCGCGGCATCAATGATTACCCCTGAACCCAGCGCCATGAATTTTTGCTGCTGGCTGCCGTTATCACCGCCAGGAGCACCCGGCTGGCCACCCTGACAGAATGGGGAATTCTGGAACGGAGAACCGTCCTGGCAGAACGGTGAATTATCACCAAAGAACTGCTGGAAGTTACGCCCCATACGCGGGGTGTTCACCGTGGTGCTACCTTCCACGTTGATGCTCACAACGGAAGGCATCACTTTTTCCAGCATCGGTGCCAGACTTGGCATCTGCTGGGCAGTGGTTGCAGAGGACGCAGTTTCCGCAGCCGATACAGACAGCGGGGACAGGGCCAGACTTAAACTCAGAGCCAGTGCACTCATTGCTAACGTGGTTTTTTTCATGTGTCGTAATCTCAAATGTCAGATAAAGCAAAAGTTGCTGTGTACGTGACTGTCAGAGTCACTTTATAACGCGAAGTTCCGAATTGACGTTTCTACAAAAGTAAAAAATTATTGTCCGTCTTTACAAAACTATCGCCTTATTCCACAGCCATTAACCTGCGGTATTCATCCCAGGCATAGAGATCGGTCATGCCGCTGATATAATCCTGAATCAGACGACAGCGATAATAGTACTCCATCAACGGATACTCCGCGGCATCGCGCGGGATTTTATTCACCGCCTCGACGTAGGCCAATCGGTGTCGGGTTGAGAGTTTCTGGAATAGCCGACTTTCAATCGGCAAATGGCGTAAACGCTCTTTTTCCACCAGCTCATTAAAATCTGCCAGCGATAATTTCAGCAGCGGCTGGTAAATCTCCAGCAGCCCGCTAATCACGCGGTATCCCTGCAATTCCAACTGCTCAACGTCCGGATGACTGAACACCTGTTTAATGGCGACGTTTTTATATAATTCAAGCAGCTGACTGTAATCACTGTCGTCTTCAAGCAACGCGTGATTGAAATCACCGGCATATATCTGCGGCAGATTGTCGATAAATCGCTGCGCCGCGTAGGGCACCAGTTTATTCAGTGTATTCACTCGCAAATACATAAAGAACTGATCTTCGGTACTGCGGCTCAGAGTATTAGAGCGAGATTTATCCCAGGCGTTTTCTACTACCTGCGCGAACAGCGAACCTTTTTCATGGTTGCCCCATGCTTCATGCAGGTGCTGATAAAGTTGCTCGACGCTGAAGATACGTTTTTCAACGGCGTCTTCGAGGTCTGCCACGCAATAAGAGATGTCATCGGCGGCTTCCATAATCCACGTCAATGGAAAGCGGCTGTATGGGGCGAGATCAAGTTCTTTACGCAACCTCGCAATATAGGCCTCTTCGGCGAAATAATAGCCAGGTTTCTTCATCAAATAGCTGTGACTTTCCGGGGGATTGCCCCGCCACCACGCCGGACGCGTGTATTTCAGGATACAGCCGACCTGTGCCCAGGTGAGGTTCATCCGCATCAACGTATGCACCAGGCGAATACCTTGAGCATTACCCTCGAACTGACACAGGTCCTGGCGCACCCGACGGCGTAATTCATTCAATTTATCTTCGCCATCGCGTAAACGCAGGGTGCCGACCAGGCAACGATCGTCACTCAGCGGCTGGCTGGCCGCATCGCCGGGCCACAGACGCTGGCGAAACCAGTCATTGATTGCCGCTTCACCGAAGTGACCAAACGGCGGGTTGCCGATGTCATGCATCAGGCACGCCATTTCAACAATGCTTTCAAAGGGGCCGGTGAGTTCATCCAGCCCGTAGGCTTCCAGCAGCTTGCGCTCCTTCAGGCGGCCCAGCACTTCTTTGGCAATATAGCGCCCGACCTGCTGTACTTCCATCGAGTGCGTCAGACGCGTCCGCACCGCGGCATTACGCTCCAGCGGGAAGACCTGCGTTTTCTGCTGGAGCCGACGAATCGCCGGGGAATTGATGATCCGTCCGCGATCGCTTTCGAAAATGCGCAGGATTTCATGTTCCGTCGCAGCACTCTGCGGCGAACGGTAACGCCGATGCCAGTTTATCTTTGTGCGAAAATCAATTGTGGCCATAGCCTCTCCCGGTCCGGAAATGCGTGCTCCATGATAAACTATGCCTTTAAACCCATCACATCGCGAGTAAATCTATGAAAATCGGCATTATTGGTGCAATGGAAGAAGAAGTGACGCTGCTGCGTGACAAAATCCAGAATCGTCAGACCCTCACCGTTGGCGGAAGCGAGATCTACACTGGCCAATTGAACGGCGTTGACGTTGCGCTGCTGAAATCAGGGATCGGCAAAGTGGCTGCCGCGATGGGTGCCGCCCTGCTGATTGAACGCTGCAAACCTGACGCCATCATCAACACCGGTTCTGCTGGCGGCCTTGCACCATCGCTCAAAGTCGGCGATATCGTGGTATCCGATGAAGCGCGTTATCACGACGCGGACGTCACCGCCTTTGGCTATGAGTATGGTCAGCTGCCCGGCTGCCCGGCCGGTTTCGCCGCCGACGCCAAACTGATTGAGGCCGCAGAGCGCTGCATCCAACAGCTGAACCTCAACGCCGTGCGTGGGCTTATCGTCAGCGGCGATGCGTTCATTAACGGTTCCGTGGGTCTGGCGAAAATCCGTCACAACTTCCCGCAGGCCGTGGCGGTCGAAATGGAAGCTACGGCGATCGCTCACGTGTGCCACAACTTCAGCGTGCCGTTTGTGGTGGTTCGCGCCATCTCTGACGTCGCCGATCAGCAGTCGCATCTGAGCTTCGACGAGTTCCTTGCCGTGGCGGCCAAACAGTCCAGCCTGATGGTAGAAACCCTGGTTCAGAACCTGGCGAATGCATAAGCGTCTGACATCGGGCCTTTTCGCCCTGCTGTTGTCCCTTCCGGCGTGGCTTCTGGCTGCGCCGAGGGTTATCACCCTTTCCCCCGCCAACACCGAACTCGCGTTTGCCGCAGGCATTACGCCAGTCGGCGTGAGCAGCTTTTCCGATTATCCCCCCGAAGCCGCTGGCATCGAACAAATTGCCAGCTGGCAAGGGATGAACCTGGAGCGCATCGTGGCCCTGAAGCCGGATATCGTTCTGGCATGGCGGGGTGGAAACGCCGAGCGGCAGGTGAACCAACTGAGCGCATTGGGGATCAAGGTGATGTGGGTGGAGACGGGCAGCGTGGAGCACATCGCCAGCACCCTGCAACAGCTGGCGGCCTGGAGTCCACATCCACAACAGGCTAAACAGGCCGCACAATCGCTGCGAGAGAGTTTCGCCCAGCTTAAACAACAGTATGCCCACAGCCGTAAAAAAACCGTATTCCTGCAGTTTGGCACTCACCCGCTGTTTACCAGCAATAAAGACTCCATTCAGAACGAAATCATTGAGGCCTGTGGCGGCACCAACGTCTTCGCCGACAGTCGCGTACCCTGGCCGCAGGTTAGCCGCGAACAGGTGCTCGCCCGCCAACCTCAGGCCATTGTCACCGCCGGAAGCCAGGCCGAGGTATCCAAAATTGAGCAATACTGGCGGGGCCAGCTCAAAATTCCGGTGATTCCCGTCAACAGCGACTGGTTTGAACGCGCCTCCCCGCGTATTATCCTCGCCGCGAAACAACTCTGCACCGCCATGGCGCAGGTCAATTAACGGGAAACGCATCAATGCTTGTCTATTGGCTGGATATTGTCGGCACCGCCGTCTTTGCCATTTCCGGAGTCTTGCTGGCGGGAAAATTGCGCATGGACCCTTTTGGCGTGCTGGTTCTCGGCGTGGTAACAGCGGTCGGGGGCGGGACTATCCGCGATATGGCACTGGCCAATGGCCCGGTTTTTTGGGTTAAAGATCCCACCGACCTGGTGGTGGCGATGGTCACCAGCATGTTGACCATTGTGCTGGTCCGCCAGCCGCGTCGGCTACCGAAATGGATTTTACCGGTGCTGGATGCGGTCGGTCTGGCGGTATTTGTCGGTATCGGCGTCAACAAAGCGTTCATTGCCGGTAGCGGCCCGCTGGTGGCGGTGTGTATGGGCGTTGTGACCGGAGTCGGCGGGGGTATTATTCGTGACGTACTGGCGCGGGAAGTGCCGATGATCCTGCGTACCGAGATTTACGCCACCGCCTGTATTGTTGGCGGCATTGTGCATACCAACGCGCACTACAATTTCGGTATGTCGCTGGAGAACTCGGCGATGCTGGGGATGCTGGTGACGCTGGTTATCCGCCTGGCGGCCATTCGTTGGCACTTAAAATTGCCAACCTTTGCGCTGGACGAGAGTAGCAGATAGCAAAAAGCCGTGTCGATGACACGGCTTTTTTGTTTCAACCTCAACGCTTAAACGCTAAAGGAAGAACCACACCCGCAGGTGCTCTTGGCATTCGGGTTGGTCACAATAAAGCGAGATCCTTCCAGACCTTCGGTGTAGTCCACCGAACCGCCAACCAGATATTGCAGACTCATCGGATCAACGACCAGGCCGACTCCCTGCTTCTCGATAGTCATATCGCCATCGTTAATCTGATCGTCAAAGGTGAAGCCGTACTGGAAACCGCTGCAACCACCACCGGTGATATAGACGCGCAGTTTCAGGTTCGGATTGTCTTCATCCGCAATCAGGTTTTTTACTTTGCTGGCGGCCGCGTCAGTAAACTGCAGGGGCAGCGCTACGTCATCACTCATTTCATACTCCAGTTATGTCGCCCGGCTAAAAGTCTCTCCGGGTCTTTTAAACATTATCCAATACCTGACTAAATCGTTCAAGTATTCTCCCCGGCGGGCTGCTTCTCTTTCTCGGCCATTTCGGCTTCCTGTTTCGCCAGGGTGCGGGTCAAAATGGAGGAATACAACGGCTTGCCGCCCAGGAACTGAGCTAATAGTGTTGCGCCAAGACAGGTAATAATCATTGGCAAAATGAGCTGATAATTATCGGTCATTTCCAGAACCAACACGATCCCCGTGAGTGGCGCACGGACTGACGCCGCAAACAGCGCGCCCATCCCGGCAATCGCAAAGGTGCCCGGTTCCAGATGGTAATTCGGGAACCACGCCACAGCGGCCATCCCGAAGGCGGTGCCGAGCAGCGTACCGAGCGCCAGCATTGGGGCAAAAATCCCGCCCGGTGCGCCAGAGCCAAAGCACAACAGCGTCGTCACCACCCGGGCAATAAAGATAAACATCAGCAGGCCGACGGTGTAATTCCCCGCCGCCGCGATAGGGATCAGGTTAAACCCGCCGCCCGCTGCTTCCGGCTCGATAAGCCCAAGAATGCCGCAAATCCCGCCGAGCAAACCGCCAATCAGCACCCACTTTTTAAGATCACCGCCGTGAAAACGCTGGAACATATCCTGGGTACGCAGCACCAGGTTGTTGAACAGTGGCCCGACGCAGCCGAAGATCATGCCCAACACCAGGTACAGCCACAGCGTATTGACCGGGGCATTGGCGAGTTTGCCCACCTCAATCACCGCCGTTTCGCCGTTGAAAATGCGGAACACCACGCTGGACATAATAACGCCGATGAACACGGCCTTAATTGAAATCAGGTTGTATCTGAACTGCGGGCGCATCTCTTCGATGATAAACAGGATACCCGCCAGCGGCGCATTAAAGGCCGCCGCCAGACCCGCCGCCGCACCGGTCGCCAGCAGTGAGTGACGTGCTTCGGCGGTGCGCAGACGGAAGATGTCGAGCACCATGCGCCCGATATTGCCGCCGAGCTGAACGGTCGGGCCTTCACGCCCTAACACCATACCCGCCCCCAGGGTGCCCATCCCGCCGATGAATTTCACCGGGATAACGCGCCACCAGCGAACCGGACGCAGCTCTTCCAGCGCGCCTTCGATTTCAGGAATGCCCGATCCTCCCGCTTCCGGCGCGAAACGGCGCACCAGATAATAGCCGACCATCGCCAGCAATCCCGAGAAGATAAAGGCCAGCGGCCAGACTAAAAACCAGTGATCCGCCACCTGTGCCAGGGAGCCAATACGCACATGCTGCACCCAGTTGACGGCTTTCTCGAACGCGACACCCACCAGCCCGGCCAGCGTACCGACCACGGCGGCCATCAAGAGAATGAGTAACGGTGTTTTATCCCTGCGAACTAAACGACGCACCGCTTCCCCGCGGCGCAAACGAACAAATTGCTGTGATTCAAAAGAGGGCGTTTCTGCTTTCATGACATTATCATTTGTTGTCAGGATGAATTGCAGACTGCATTGTAGCCACCTGCTGGCGACCCGTCGCCTAAAAATTCCTGCATTATTACATTGTTTCAATTGGGCAAAACTTTCATAACCTTCGGGGAATAACTTAGAATAGTCCGCTAACATGCTTTCAACGAACCAGGAACCTGGCAATGAGTAAATCTGAGAATCTGTACAGCGCGGCCCGCGAACTGATCCCCGGCGGCGTTAACTCCCCGGTACGCGCCTTTACCGGCGTCGGCGGGACCCCGCTGTTTGTTGAACGTGCCGACGGCGCGTATCTGTACGATGTAGACGGTAAGGCCTACATTGATTACGTCGGTTCCTGGGGCCCGATGGTACTGGGGCACAACCATCCTGCGATTCGTAACGCGGTGATTGAAGCGGCGTCTCGCGGTCTGAGCTTCGGCGCACCGACCGAAATGGAAGTCAAAATGGCGGAACTGGTCACTGAACTGGTTCCAACCATGGACATGGTACGAATGGTGAACTCCGGCACCGAAGCCACCATGAGCGCCATTCGCCTGGCGCGCGGCTTCACTGGCCGTGACAAAATTATCAAATTCGAAGGCTGTTATCACGGCCACGCCGACTGCCTGCTGGTGAAAGCCGGTTCCGGGGCGCTGACCCTCGGCCAGCCGAACTCCCCAGGCGTTCCGGCAGATTTCGCTAAACACACCCTGACCTGCACCTATAACGATCTGGCCTCCGTGCGTGCGGCCTTCGAGCAATACCCGCAGGATATCGCCTGTATCATCGTCGAACCGGTGGCAGGCAACATGAACTGCATTCCACCGCAGCCGGACTTCCTGCCGGGCCTGCGCGCGCTGTGCGACGAATTTGGTGCGCTGTTTATCATTGACGAAGTGATGACCGGCTTCCGCGTGGCGCTGGCGGGCGCACAGGATTACTACAACGTGGTGCCTGACCTGACCTGCCTGGGCAAAATCATCGGCGGCGGTATGCCGGTGGGCGCATTCGGTGGTCGTCGCGAGGTAATGGACGCGCTAGCCCCGACCGGCCCGGTGTATCAGGCCGGCACACTGTCCGGGAACCCGATTGCGATGGCAGCCGGATTTGCCTGTCTGACCGAAGTCGCTCAGCCTGGGGTGCATGAGACCCTGACCAGCCTGACCAACCAGCTGGCTGATGGCCTGCTGCGTGCTGCGCGTGAAACCGGCGTGCCGCTGGTAGTGAATAACGTGGGCGGGATGTTCGGGATTTTCTTCACCGACGCCAAAACCGTGACCTGCTATCAGGACGTGGTGAAATGCGACGTGGAACGCTTCAAGAAATTCTTCCATTTGATGCTGGAAGAAGGCGTTTATCTGGCTCCGTCGGCGTTCGAAGCGGGCTTCATGTCCGTGGCGCATACCGAGCAGGACATCAACAACACCATTGATGCCGCGCGTAAGGTGTTTGCAAAACTGTAAAGTCGATGCCGGGCGGCGCTACGCTTGCCCGGCCAACTATCGTCGCCCCGATAAGCAAAGCGCCTCCAGGGAAGATTACCGACTCTGTTTTCTCAGCAGATAGATAAAGTACGGCGCACCGATAAACGTCGACAGCAACCCGGCCGGGATCTGGTACGGGAACAGAATCATCCTTCCACACCAGTCGGCGAACACCAGCAAAATCCCCCCCACCAGTGCAGACAGGATCATGTGCGGCATTGTCCGGCGGAAGCCCATCATTCGCGCAATATGCGGGGCCATCAGGCCGACAAAGCTCAACGGACCAATGGTCATCGTCGCCGTTGCCGTCAGGCTGGCGGCCAGCAGCAACAATGCCACGCGCGTCGGCGTGAGCGCCAGACCGACCGCACGCGCGGTATCACCGCCCAGCGGCAGAATAGTCAGCCAGCGACGGCACAACGGGGTCAGCGCAAACAGGACCCCCATCACCAGCCCGGTGTACAGCACCTGCTGATATGACGCGTTATAGGTCGAGCCAGATATCCAGGTCAGGATCTGCGCCATGCGCGGATCGCCGCTGGCCTGTAACATGGTCAGCAGCATGGTGAAGGCGGTACTGAGCGCCATCCCGGCTAACAGCATCCGGTGCGGGGAGAATCCCCCGCGTCCGGAGGCAATCAGAATGATCATCAGGGTCGCGGCCGCCCCCAGACTGCCCGCAGGCAATAGCCAGCCAAAGGCATTGCCCGGTACGAAGAACAGCATCAGCACCACGCCGAATGCCGCCCCGGACGAAATCCCCAGCACTTCCGGGCTCGCCATCGGGTTGCCGGTCAGGCGCTGAATAATACACCCCGCCACCGCCAGCATCATCCCGGCGACCAACGCCGCCAGAATGCGGGGCGCACGCCATTCCATCAGCGCACTGAGTAAATCGCCACTCGCCCAGTGCCAGCCGTGCGCATCGCGCCCCAGCGAAAGCGCGACCAGCATCCCCAACAGCAGCAGCGCCAGACCGCCGAGTGACCACGCCAGCACCCGCTGACGTTCAACCGCCACGCGATCGCCCGCATCCATCGCCGGGGCGCTGATACTGCGCAGACGCGGCAGCAGCCACAGCAGCAGCGGCGCACCAATCAGTGCGGTCATGGAGCCGGTGGAGACTTCCATCCACACCTGAGACAGCCACACAATCAGCTGGTCAGATAGCCAAAGGATCAGCGCCCCAATCAGTGGGGCCAGCATCAGACGGGAGAGCAGACGACGCGCGCCGAGCATTTTCGCCAGCAGCGGCGCGAACAGGCCGATAAAGCCGATAATCCCCACCGCATTGACCAGCAGCGCGCTTATCACAATCGCCAGCGTCAGCGCCCCGAGACGGGCCAGCGACAGCGCCAGGCCAAGGTTACGCGCCACGCCGTCGTCCAGCCCCATCAGGGTTAACGGACGCAGCAACAACAGCGTTAACATCACGCCGCCGAGCAGCTGCGGCCACAGCTTTTGCACCACGCTCCAGTCGGTTTGCGTCAGCGTCCCGGTGCTCCACAGGAACATGCTTTGCAGCTGATCGTGATGGAAGATGACCAGTAGCTGATTCACCGCGCCGCAGTACATGCTCACCACCAGCCCGGCGAGGATCAGCGTCACCGGAGAGAGACGTTTGCCCCACGAGACGCCAAACACCAGCGCACCCACCACGCATGCGCCGACCAGCGCGGCAAACTGCGTGGTAAATACGCCGGGCAACGCCCACAGGGTGGTGATGGTAATCCCGAGCTGCGCCCCGGTCGCTACGCCCAGCGTGGTCGGTTCGGCCAACGGATTGCGCAACACCTGCTGGAACAGTACCCCGACCAGCCCAAGACCGGCGCCCACCAGCAGCGAAACCACCAGCCGGGGCAGCAAGCTGTAGTGAAACAGCATCTGGCGAATGCTGTCGACGTTCGGCTGCCAGAGCGCTTCCTGCCACTGGGCACGCGGCAGCGCCACGTTGAAGTTGTGCCAGCTCAGCCACGCCGAGGCGATAAACAACAGCAAAAGCAGTACTGCCGGGAAACGGGCCAAACGCTGACTCATGCCTTGCCTCCCAGCGCATTATCCAGAATGCGGATAAAATTCATCACCGATAGCGTCGCGCCGTAGAACCACACCGCCGGCACGCGCTGGAATCGCTTCTGACGCACAAACGGCATTGCCTGCCACAGCGGCGTGGCGATCAGTTTCCGCATCTCAGTCTCATTGCCGTGATCGAAGCAGATAACGTCCACGTCTTTAAACTCGCCGAGTCGGTCGATGCCGACCACCTGACTACCCCAGAAGTTGGTATCACCCTGCCAGGCGTTGACGATGCCGTAGTCATCAAGGATTTGCTGGAACAGGCAGTTCGGGCCGAAGACCAGCACATGCCGCGCGTCGAGCAGCGTAATCATCAGCAGCGGCCGAGCGCCACGGGCGGCAAAACGCGGTTTATGCTGCGCCACGAACTCATCAAAATGATTGAGATGCGCCTGCGCCTGCTGTTCACGACCCAGCAATTGGCCCATTTCCACCAGTGACTGGCGCGCATTAGCCAGCGGATTTTTGCCGTCGCTGAAATTAAAACCGCGCCCCGGGGCGATACGCGCCAGCTTATCCGCCGACGGACCGTAGCCTGCCGACCACACCATGTACGACGGCTTCATTTCGGTCAGCAGTTCGAGGTTCGGTTCGGTGCGCAGGCCAACATCAATCACCGACGCAGGCAGTGCGGGCTCGTTGACCCACAGCGTGTAGTTGGGAATATCAGCGACACCATAAGGCGTAATGCCCAGCGCCAGCAGCAGCTCGACCGGCAGCCATTCGAGGGCCACGATGCGGGTCAAATCTACCGTCGCGGCACGCGCGCTGTTCATCTGCCAAAGCAGAGGTGACAACGCCATCGCCGTCAGTAAACGACGACGGCTGATCGGGAGAGAGTCATTCATCAATAGACAAAGCTTACCGGCGCGGCGCCTGCAGGATGCGGCAGGATCCCCATCGGAATTCCGTAAATGTGTTCCAGCGTGTCGCTGCGCATCAGCGTTTCTGCCGTGCCCTGGGCAATCATTTCGCCCCCACGCAGCGCCACCAGATAATCGCAGTAGCGTGCCGCCATGTTGATGTCGTGCAGCACGGCGATCACCGTCAGGCCACGCTGTTGGCTCAGGCGATGGACCAGCGCCAGGACGTCAACCTGATGCGCAATATCCAGCGCCGAGGTCGGTTCATCCAGCAGCAGACACCGGCTGTCCTGCGCCACCAGCATTGCGATCCACGCGCGCTGACGTTCACCACCGGAGAGGCTGTCCACCAGGCGGTGAGCCAATGGTTTGAGGCCGACCAGCGCAATCGCGTCTTCCACTTTCTCACGGTCTGCGGCGCCAAAACGCCCCAGCGCACCGTGCCATGGATAGCGACCTATCGCCACCAGTTCGCGCACCGTCATCCCTTCCGCCTGCGGCAACTGCTGCGGCAGATACGCCACCTTACGCGCGAAGGCCTTGCTGTTCCAGCTGTCCAGCGGTTGTCCATCCAGCAGAATATCGCCTTCCGAAGGCGGCTGGTGACGGCCCAACATTTTTAGCAGCGTGGATTTTCCCGAACCGTTATGGCCGATCAGGCCAGTGACTTTGCCCGGAGGAAAGGTCAGCGAAAGCGGGTGCAGCAGCGTACGGCCTGGCACACGGAAGGTTACCTCGTTCAGGGCGAACGTGGTGTCGGAAACGGCGGTATTTTCCTGCATAGCGACCAACGTGTAAAAAGGCGCGGAAAACCGCGCCTGAAAGAGAGTTAGAAACGGAAGGTGGCAGTGGCCACAACCTGACGCTCGGATCCCCAGTAGCACGCATATTCGCTGTAGCAGCTGGAAACGTATTCACGATCGAACAGATTGGTGACGTTCACCCCCACCGACGATCCCGGCAGACCGAAACGTGCCAGATCGTATTTCACGGTGGCATCCATCAGCGCATAGCCCGCCACGTTGAACGATTGATACGCTTTCGGCGAGTTGGCTGAATAGTAGCTGACGGTGTTGCCAATATAGCGTCCGCCCGCCCCGATCGTCAGACCACTCAGCGCCGTTTCGTGGAAGGTATAATCCGCCCACAGTGACGCCATGTTACGTGGGATCTCTGCCGGACGTTTGCCTTCATACCAGGTGTCCTGGGTGTATTTCGCATCGGTGAAGGTGTAAGACGCCGTCACGTTGACGTTGGCATTCACCGCCGCCTTCGCTTCCAGCTCTACGCCACGGGAGCGAATCTCACCCCCCTGTACGCTAAAGCCGCTGGTTGGCGCACTCGGATCTGCCGTCAGGTTGCCATCTTTGGTCAACTGATACACCGCCGCCGTGACCACCACTGGCATGTCTTTCGGCACGTACTTCACGCCCGCTTCGTACTGCTTGCCGTTAGACGGATTGAACGGTTTGCCATTCATCGTGGCACCGGAAATCGGCTCGAAGGATTCACTGTAGCTGAAGTACGGAGAAACCCCGTTATCAAACAGATAGTTCAGGCCGCCGCGCCAGGTGAACTGATGGTCGTTAACTTCAGCAGTGGTGTTCGACGAACGGGTCAGAGTCGACGTTTTAGCGAAGTCATAACGCCCGCCCAGGGTCAGTACCCACTTATCCCATTCCGCCTGATCCTGCACATACAGACCGGTCTGTTCCTGACGGTTCAGCACCGCATACGGGAAGGTCACGTTGATATTCGGATCGCCGTACTGCGGATTATCCATGCTGATAGGATCGGCTGAACCGTAGTCAGCATCAATGTCATTGCGCATCCGCATATAGTCCACACCGGTCAACAGCGTGTGATCCACGTCGCCAGTGGCGAATTTGGATTGCAGCTGGTTATCCACGGTGAAGCTATTCATGTTCTCATCTGAACGGACATAGGCGCGGCTTATCTGCCCTGGCGCAATATAGCCATTGCCATACACTGAGCGGTACAGCGTGTTCACTTCGGCATAGCGCAAGTTCTGACGCACGGTGAAGGTGTCATTAAACTCGTGGGCGAAGCTGTAGCCCACCATCTTCTGGCGGCGGGACATCTTGTTATCCGGGTCGCCTTCGTTGAAGTCGGTTGGCAGCTTATGTGCTTTGCCATTGGCATCATAATACGGCACGACCGTCCCTTCACGCGGCAGCCAGCCGTAGTAACCTGCATCCGGATCGCTCTGGAAGTTGCTCAGGAAGGTGAAGTCCGTTTTATCATCCGGGCGCCAGCTGAACGACGGCGCAATGGCGTAGCGGGTTGATTTCACCATTTCCTGCTGCGCGTTTTGACTGCGGCCCAGACCGGTCAGGCGATAAGACCACACGCCGTCATCGTCAATCGCATCGCTGAAGTCAAACCCGGTCTGCCACAGATTGTCGGTGCCCATTTTGAACTGGATTTCACGCAGCGGTTCAGTGGTCGGGCGCTTACTGACCATGCTGACGATACCGCCAGGGTTACTTTTTCCGTACAGCACGGAAACCGGACCGCGCATCACTTCTACGCGTTCCAGGAAATACGGATCCATCGACATTTCAGAGTAGTTATCACCCTGCAGCTTCATGCCGTCGAGGTACTGGTTGGTATTAACCGTTGTAGAAGTGGTGAAACCGCGAATGGAAACCACATCATAAGTCGTTGAGCTGCCACGCGTAGAGAATACGCCCGGTGTATAGGCCAGCGCTTCTTTCACCGTCGTGGGCTGCTTCATGTCCATTTCGGCACGTGTCACCACCGAAATAGACTGCGGCGTCTTTTCAATCGGCGTGTCAGTTTTGGTCGCTGTCGCAGAATGTTTCGCCGCGATGGTTGCCGCCGGGCCCCACGCGCTTTCCAGTGCGACCGGGGCGGCCGTCACGGTGATGGTTTCTTCTTTCGGTGGGGTTGCTGCCTGTACGCTGACAGACATGCCGCTGACCGCTGTGGCTACTACCAGTGCGAGCTTGCGCACGGAGGTATTGATTGGCTGAGCAGTGTTAGGACGCGCCATGAGTCTTCTCTGATGATATTGAGTGAATGATAACGTAAACGAGAATTATTATTATGCCGCAGAATAATAGGCGAAACGCGGAAGGCATAGCAAGCGGAATACGCCCCTACCAGAATTGAGGGTTTAAAAAATAACCTGATGGTAAGTAGGGAGTTAAGAGAAGGTTAACACGAGGATCGAGAATGCCCCTCACCCCGGCCCTCTCCCCCAAGGGGCGAGGGAGAAAACCTGACGGTCCCCCTCATTCAAGGAGCGAGGGAGAAAACTGGACAGTCCCCCTCATTCAGCGGGCGAGGGAGAAAACCGGACAGTCCCCCTCATTCAGCGGGCGAGGGAGAAAACCGGACAGTCCCCCTCATTCAGCGGGCGAGGGAGAAAACTGGACAGTCCCCTCTCCCCTGTGGGGAGAGGGTTAGGGTGAGGGGTAAGGTCTTAGTTACCGCCAAACATATCTTTAATCCAGCCCGCTACACCGTCGCTTTTTTCCTGCTGCGCAGGTTGCTGCTGCTGTTGCGGTTGCTGTTGTTGCGGCTGCTGCTGCGTTGAGCCGCCGAACGGATTCGCGTCCTGCTGCTGTTGTTGCATCGCCTGGCTCTGCTGGCAGAGCTGATCCGGATCGGTGGTCCAGACCGGAAGCTGGCGCATACCGCCACCGCCGCAAATAAAGTTACCGTTTTCGTCGACGCCCATATTGACGATATCTTCCGGCGGGGTCAGATCCAGTGGGATCGGCGACTCGTTAGCAAGATAGCGCTGGTAAATGGACATCGCACCGCTGGCTCCGTACAGCTTGGTCGGCTGATTGTTATCGCGACCGACCCAGGTGATTACCACTTCACGTCCGTCAACCCCGGCAAACCAGGTATCGACGTTGTTGTTAGTGGTCCCGGTTTTCCCCGCCAGATGCAGGTTCGGGTACTTGGCCCCCAGTTGGCGACCCGTACCACGCTGCACAACCTGCTGCATGGTCCACAGCGTCATGTACGCCGCCTGAGCCGGAACAGCACGTTCAGCCTGCGGATAGCTCTGGTACAGCACGGTGCCATCTTCAGCAATCACCGAACGCAGCGCGGACAGCGGCGCACGGTTACCACCGCTGGCGATAGTCTGGAACGCCTGCGCCACTTCGATTGGCGTCAGGTTCAGCGCACCCAGAATCATCGCCGGAACCGGATGCAGCTGGTCTTTCGGCACCCCCAGTTTCTGCCAGGTATCGGTGATCGCCGGTAAGCCCAACGCCATCCCGAGGTTAACCGTCGGCACGTTCATCGAACGGGTCAACGCGTCCACCAACATTACCTGACCACTAAAGCGCTTATCATCGTTCTGCGGCGACCATGTCTGGCCGTTCGACAGATGAATGGTGACCGGTGCATCGGCAATCCAGGTGTTCAGGCGGTAAATATTCGCCTGACTCAGCGCGGTCAGATAGGTCGCCGGTTTTGCCAGAGAACCAATCGAACGACGCGCCTGCATTGCGCGGTTATAGCCCGCATATTGCGGTTCAGCGCCACCAACCATGGCCCGTACTTCGCCGGTCATGCGGTCGACAATGACCATCGCGGTTTCAAGATCGTTCAGCTTGCGCTGTTTCTTGAGCACCGGAATGCCTTCAGTTGCGGCTTTTTCGGCGGCATCCTGAGCAACGGAATCGAAGGTGGTAAAGATTTTCACACCGGAAAGATCTTTCACTTTATCGCCGAGCTTAGCCTGCAACTCCTGACGCACCATCTGCATAAACGCGGGCTGCGGTGAAATGACGCCGCCGCGCGGCTGCACACCCAGAGGGCGCGCGCTCAGCATGTCGTACAGCTCCTGATCGATAACATTCTGCTGTTGCAGCAGACGCAGGACCAGGTTACGACGCTCCAGCGCCAGTTTCGGGTTACGCCACGGGTTATAGATAGACGCGCCTTTCACCATGCCCACCAGCAACGCCTGCTGGTCGAGACTCAGTTCTTCCACCGGACGACCAAAGTAGTACAGGCTCGCCAGCGGGAAGCCGCGGATCTCGTTGTCACCGCTCTGACCGAGGTAGACCTCGTTCATGTACAGCTCAAGAATCCTGTCTTTGCTGTAGCGGGCGTCCATGATCAGCGCCATGTACGCTTCGTTGGCTTTACGCCAGTAGGAGCGTTCGCTGGAGAGGAACAGGTTTTTCACCAGCTGCTGGGTCAGGGTACTTGCGCCCTGCACCGTGCGGCCCGCCATCAGGTTCGCCAGCACAGCACGACCCATCGAGTAGAAGCTGATCCCATCATGCTCGTAGAAATGACGGTCTTCGGTGGCAATCAGCGTGTCGATCAGCAGATCCGGGAAACCGCTGCGTGGCACAAACAAACGCTGCTCACCGTTCGGCGACGACATCATGGTTATCAGACGCGGATCAAGACGGAAGAAACCGAACTGGCGGTTGTTCTCCATATTCGTGATGGAGTCCAGATGATCGCCATCAAAGGTCAGACGCGCACGCACCTGCCCTTCTTTACTGTCCGGGAAATCAAACGGACGACGAATCATCTCGATGCTATTGGCCTGCACGGTAAACTCGCCTGGACGGGTCATCGCCGTCACCTGGCGGTACTGCGTGGCCGTCAGCAGGCGCACCATCTCGTTCTTGCTGACCGGCATATCCGGTTCGAGGTTCACCATCCGACCGTAGACCGCCGCGGGCAGTTGCCACACTTTACCGTCAATACGGGCGCGGATTTTCTGGTCCAGATAGACGCCATAGATGGCCATCAGTACCGCAAAGACGATACCGATTTTTACCAGCAGCCAGAACCAGCCGTACTTGCGACGCGGCTTCTTGCCCTTACCTTTTCCATTACGCGGCATCGGCTCTTCATCCTCATCTTCGTAATCATCGTCGTCGTACTCTTCGTCCCTGAGACGACGACGGCTAACCTTTTGCTTAGCCGGACGTGCAGGCTTGCCTTTACGTCCAATCGGCTCGCGGTCATTCCCCGCCATACTTTTTCTCCGCTAAATTCAGGCGTAAGCGCCTGATTCTCTTTTCTTTCACGCGATGTTGAAAGAAGAAATCTCTCAAATTTACTGTTTGTGCCCTCTCCTTTTCGGGAGAGTTTACGAATACTTCTTCGTGCGTCGGGTTGGCGCGGTGTTGGCCGGATCGTCAGGCCAGACATGTTTCGGGTAACGCCCTTTCATCTCTTTTTGCACTTCGCGGTACGCGCCTGCCCAAAACGCGCTCAAATCGCGTGTGATTTGCAGCGGCCTTTGTGCCGGGGACAACAGCTCCAGCACCAGCGCCACGCGGCCCTCAGCGATAGTCGGCGTAGTCGCCTCGCCGAACATTTCCTGCATTCGCACCG
Organism: Scandinavium sp. M-37; assembly: GCF_043558715.1. Lineage (NCBI taxonomy): Bacteria > Pseudomonadati > Pseudomonadota > Gammaproteobacteria > Enterobacterales > Enterobacteriaceae > Scandinavium > Scandinavium sp. M-37. Next base: position 272,557 of record NZ_JBIGIN010000002.1, on the reverse strand, counting down.
ACAGTACCGGCGGATTATCCGCATCGTAACGCAGCGCAATCCGGCTTCCGGTGGGCACAGTGTAATGCGTGGGTAACGAACTCACCAGACGTTGTCGCAATGACCACGGCAACAGCCCCTGTAATGCGTCGGTGACATTCAGCGCCTTCAAGGCTTTAAGCGAATGGACGCCGCTCATGTGCGGCAGCAGCCAGCTTTCCAGCCCGGCCAGCAGCGCCTCATCATCGACCGCAGGCCACGCCTCTTCCGGCAGCCAGCGCGCGGCGCACTGAATACGCAAGCGTAGCTGCTCCGCCTCCGGCGTCCAGTTGAGAATGCTCAGACCTTTGTCCCGAATACCGTTCAGCATTGCCTGATGCAGTTCGTCTTCCGACGGTTTCGCCAGCGGCTGAACCTTCACCGTCAACTGGCCGATACGGCTCCGCCGCCAGGCTTTCAACGTCCCCTGCTGTTCATCCCATTCGATGGTGTCGGACTGGGTCAGAAGCTGGGGACATTCTGCCACCAGCGCGTCGATGTCCAACGCCATCGCCTGCAAAATTCGGGCATCGGGCGACTGGCTGCCCTGTAACAACAGCGGCGCTATCAGCCATTCGTGCCGCCCCAACGCGTCGTCGGCATCCAGCATCGCGCCCATGCCGTTCGCCAGTTGATAGCGTCCTTCCTGGCCGCGACGGCGGGCAATGCGATCGGCAAAACCCTGAGCCAGTAAGACACTGATGCGCCCGGCATCCGGCGTCCCAGCAGGCGTGCCCAGCCGCTGGATAAGCGCCCTGGCGCGCTGCTGCCAGTTGGGCTGATTACGCGAAAACGCCATGTTCAGGTCAGCATTACCGCCGCGCGGAGGTTCTTCCAGAACGGCGGCCAGCTTCGCCGCCGTCGCCACGTCGTCCGGTGTTTTAGCGGCTACCAGCATCGCCGCCAGACGCGGATCGTTACCAAGCGTCGCCATTTTCTGGCCCTGCACCGTGAGCTGTTTGCCATCGTACGCACCTAACTGGATCAGCAAGCTACGGGCGGCCGCCAGATGGATCGCGGGCGGTTGATCCAGCCAGCTCAGCTGCGCCGGATCCTGACATCCCCACTGCAACAGTTCGAGCATCAGCCCGCCCAGGTCGCTTTGCAGAATTTCCGCTTCGCCCTGCGTCGCAGCGCGTTCGGCCTGCTCTTTCCCCAGCAGATGCAAACAAATCCCCGGTTCCAGACGCCCGGCGCGGCCCGCTCGTTGGGTCATCGACGCCTGGCTCACGCGCTGAGTTATCAGACGCGTCAGGCCGGTTCGCGGGTCAAAACGGGCCACGCGCTCCTGGGCACAGTCGACCACCAGCCGGATGCCTTCGATGGTCAGACTGGTCTCGGCAATATTGGTCGCCAGTACCACTTTTCGAGTGCCCTTTTCCGCCGGAAGAATCGCTTTGCGCTGGTCGTTTAACGATAACGCCCCGTACAGCGGACAGAGCACCACGTCGGGGCCGACGCGCGAGGCCAGCTGCTCCTGCACGCGCTGGATTTCACCCACGCCGGGTAAAAACAGCAGCAGTGAGCCGGGTTCATTGCGCAGCAGTTCGGCGGTCGCCATCGCCACCGCTTCGTCAAAGCGCTGATGGGCCGGGAGCGCCTGATAGCGGCGTTCAACCGGATAGGCCCGGCCTTCGGAGGCAATCACCGGCGCGTCAGGCAGCAGGGTTTGCAGGCGTGCGTTATCCAGCGTCGCCGACATAATTAATAGTTTTAAATCGTCGCGTAGCCCCTGCTGAACATCGAGCAGCAGCGCCAGCGCCAAATCCGCCTGCAGGCTGCGCTCATGAAATTCATCGAGGATAACCAGCCCGACGCCGCTCAGTTCAGGATCGCGCTGGAGAGTACGGGCCAGGATGCCCTCGGTCACCACCTCAAGGCGGGTGTTTTTACCAACGCAGGTTTCGGCCCGCATCCGATAGCCGACGGTCTCGCCCGGTTTTTCGTTCAGCAGTTCCGCCAGCCGCTGAGCAACGTTCCGCGCCGCCAGCCTGCGCGGTTCCAGCAGAATAATTTTGCCTTCAATGCTCCCCGCGTGCAGGATTTGCAACGGTAGCCAGGTGGATTTACCGGCACCGGTGGGTGCGTTCAACAGCACCTGCGGCGCGGCATTCAGCGCCTGAGTAAGTTCGGGAAGGACAACGGCGACCGGCAATGACGACACAAAGGACTCCAGTGGGTGACTTTAAATGGCCCGGCATTGTAGCATTGCGCCAAATCATTACCGAGACCCTGGCATGCCCGAACCCAAAAGACTGTTTTTCGCACTTGAGCTCCCCGACGACGTTCAGCAACAGATCATCCACTGGCGGGCCGCGAATTTCCCGCCCGACTGCGGACGCCCGATAGCCGCGGCGAATTTGCATCTGACGCTGGCGTTTCTCGGGGAGGTCAGTGCGGAAAAACAGCGGGCGCTGGCGGCGATGGCTGGACGCATCCGCCAGCCGGGTTTTACCCTGGATCTCAACGATGCCGGGCAATGGCTGCGTTCACAGGTGGTGTGGCTCGGCCCGCGCCAGCCGCCGCGCGGTGTACTGCAGCTGGCCAATATGCTGCGATCGCAGGCCGCACGCAGCGGCTGTTACCAAAGCCCACAGCCGTTTCATCCCCATATCACGCTATTGCGCAATACGGCCCATGCTGTGCCGATCCCCGCGCCGGGGTTCAGCTGGCAGGTGCCCGTCAGCAGCTTCGCGCTATTCAGCTCTGAATATGCCCGGGGACGCACCCGATATACCCGCCTTGAGCGCTGGGCACTCAACGAATAAAGGGAAATTATGCAATTCTTACCACCGCTTAAACCCGCCCGTCTGATCAAACGCTATAAGCGCTTTCTCGCCGATGTCGTGACCGCCGACGGGGAAGAATTTACCCTGCACTGCGCCAATACCGGAGCGATGACCGGCTGCGCCACGCCGGGCGATACCGTCTGGTACTCCACATCAGACAGCAAGGCGCGCAAATACCCGCATACCTGGGAAGTGACTGAGACCCAAACCGGGGCCTTTATTTGTGTTAACACGTTACGGGCCAATCAGCTGGTAAAAGAGGCTATCGAGTCAGAGGTTATTCCGGAACTGAAAGGCTATAGCGTCTTGAAAAGTGAAGTGAAATACGGTGAAGAGCGTAGCCGAATTGATTTCATGTTACAGGCAGACGATCGCCGTAACTGCTATATTGAAGTGAAATCGGTAACCTTAGCGGAAAGAGAGTATGGTTACTTCCCCGATGCAGTCACTGAGCGGGGTCAGAAGCATTTGCGAGAGTTGATGGGCGTGGCGGCCTCAGGCGATCGTGCCGTGGTGTTATTTGCGGTACTTCACTCTGCCATTACCCGTTTTTCACCCGCGCGCCATATCGATCCAAAATACGCGCAGTTGTTGAATGAGGCACAAAAAAAGGGGGTTGAAATTCTGGCTTATAAAGCGGAACTTTCTGCCGATAATATCACTCTGAAAGAGCCGTTGCCCGTGGTGCTATCACCGATATCAATGGTTGAGTAATAAATGTGCTGGTCGCGTGCGCAAATACGCTTTTCCTCACAGGGTTGTCAAGTGTAACGTTTAGACAATTGCTATCCTGAAAAGCATCTGCTATTTATAGCGGCCTGATTTTTCCCCCACATGGGGATCGATAGTGCGTGTTAAGGAGAAGCAACATGCAAGAAGGGCAAATCCGTAAAACATCGTCCCTGAGTATTCTCGCCATCGCTGGGGTGGAGCCATACCAAGAGAAGCCGGGTGAAGAGTATATGAACGAAGCCCAGCTGTCTCACTTCAAGCGTATTCTTGAAGCGTGGCGTAACCAACTCAGGGATGAAGTTGATCGTACAGTGACTCATATGCAGGATGAAGCAGCGAACTTCCCGGACCCGGTGGACCGTGCCGCGCAGGAAGAAGAGTTTAGCCTCGAACTGCGTAACCGTGACCGCGAGCGTAAGCTGATCAAGAAGATCGAAAAAACGCTGAAGAAGGTCGAAGACGAAGATTTCGGCTACTGCGAATCCTGCGGTGTTGAAATCGGTATCCGTCGTCTGGAAGCGCGTCCGACAGCCGACCTGTGTATCGACTGCAAAACGCTGGCGGAAATCCGCGAAAAGCAGATGGCAGGCTAAGTCATCCGATTCGCATAATACAATTCTGGCGGGAGCACTCTCCCGCCTTATTCTTTTTAGCAATATGGCAAATTCTGATTACATTGGACGCTTTGCTCCCTCCCCGTCTGGCGAACTCCATTTCGGCTCACTGATTGCTGCCCTGGGCAGTTATTTGCAGGCCCGTGCCCGTCAGGGAAAGTGGTTAGTGCGTATTGAAGATATCGATCCCCCCCGTGAAGTTCCCGGTGCCGCACACACGATTCTGCGTCAGCTGGAACATTATGGTTTGCACTGGGATGGCGACGTACTGTGGCAATCGCAGCGCCATGAGGCCTATCGGGAACGTCTCGCCTGGCTACATGAACAAGGGCTGAGCTATTACTGCACCTGCACTCGCGCCCGTATTCAACGTGTGGGCGGCCTGTACGATGGTCATTGCCGAACCTTGCATCTCGGCCCGCACAATGCCGCGGTGCGTTTACATCAAACCCGGCCCGTGCTGCAATTTAACGACAGGCTGCGCGGGACGGTTGTGACCAATGAACCGCTGGCGCGGGAAGATTTTATTATTCATCGTCGCGATGGATTGTTTGCCTACAATCTTGCTGTCGTGGTCGACGACCATTTTCAGGGCGTGACGGAAATCGTGCGCGGCGCAGATTTAATCGAGCCGACGGTACGGCAAATTTCGCTGTACCAACATTTCGGCTGGCCGGTGCCGGACTATATTCATCTGCCGCTGGCGCTGAATAGCGACGGCAACAAGCTGTCAAAACAAAACCATGCCCCCGCATTATCGACCGGCGACCCGCGTCCGGAATTAATCCGGGCATTAAAGTTTCTTAATCAGACTATTGTTAATGAGTGGCAGGACATCACGCTCGAGGATCTGCTGAAAAATGCGGTGGCAAACTGGAACCTTTCGGCTGTCGCCGAAATCCAGCATTCTCAAATGCCTCTTGCTGAGCTATGATTAGCCGCTATTTTTTGTCCTCACGACTTCCGACTGACACGAAAACCGAGGTGCAACATTTTTACCCGAGTCGCTAATTTTTGCCGTAAGGTGCTTACCCGTGAAGAAACCGGGGCTGAAACCGTTGATGCAAAACCAGAAATGACGGTCATCCCGCGTGAACAGCACGCTATTTCCCGCAAAGATATCAGTGAAAATGCCCTCAAGGTGCTCTACCGTCTGAACAAAGCGGGCTACGAGGCCTATCTCGTCGGTGGTGGCGTGCGCGATTTGCTGCTGGACAAAAAACCCAAAGATTTTGACGTGACCACCAGCGCCACGCCGGAACAGGTGCGTAAGCTGTTCCGCAACTGCCGTCTGATTGGTCGCCGTTTCCGCCTGGCTCACGTGATGTTTGGCCCGGAAATTATTGAAGTCGCCACTTTCCGCGGCCATCACGATGGTTCCCCGGACGATCGCGCCACCTCTCAGCGTGGGCAAAACGGCATGCTGCTGCGCGATAACATCTTCGGTTCAATCGAAGAAGATGCCCAGCGTCGCGACTTCACCATTAACAGCCTTTACTACAGCGTGGCCGACTTTACCGTCCGCGATTACGTCGGCGGGATGCGTGACTTGCAGGACGGCGTGATTCGCCTGATTGGCAATCCGGAAACCCGCTACCGCGAAGATCCGGTACGTATGCTGCGTGCGGTGCGCTTTGCTGCCAAGCTGAACATGCGCATCAGCCCGGATACCGCCGAGCCCATCCCACGCCTGGCCACTCTCATCAACGACGTGCCACCGGCGCGTCTGTTTGAAGAATCACTGAAGCTGTTGCAGGCAGGCTACGGGTTTGAAACCTACAAGCTGCTGCGTGAATACAGCCTGTTCCAGCCGCTGTTCCCGACCATCACCCGCAACTTCACCGAAAACGGTGATAGCCCGATGGAACGCATCCTCAGCCAGGTGCTGAAAAACACCGATAACCGCATTCATAACGATATGCGCGTTAACCCGGCGTTCCTGTTTGCGGCGATGTTCTGGTATCCGCTGCTGGAAACCGCTCAGCGTATTGCCCAGGAAAGCGGACTGGCCTACTTCGACGCCTTCGCGCTGGCGATGAACGACGTGCTCGACGAAGCCTGCCGTTCACTGGCGATCCCAAAACGTATTACCAGCCTGGTGCGTGACATCTGGCAGCTTCAGCTGCGCATGTCGCGTCGTCAGGGCAAACGCGCGTGGAAGCTGATGGAGCATCCTAAATTCCGCGCAGCCTACGATCTGCTGGCGCTGCGCGCAGAGGCCGAAGGCAACCACGAACTGCAGCGTCTGACGCAGTGGTGGGGCGAGTTCCAGGTAGCAGCGCCACCGGCGCAAAAAGACATGCTCAACGGGCTGGATGAAGAGCCTGCCGCACGTCGTCGCCATCGTCGCCCTCGCAAACGCGCCCCACGTCAGGGTGGCGCCGCGTGACACGCGTTTATATCGCCGTCGGCAGCAATCTGGCCTCACCGCTCAATCAGGTGAATGCCGCCCTTGCTGCTCTCGGCGAGATCCCGCACACCACGGTGGTGGCGGTATCGTCGTTTTACCGCACCCCGCCGCTCGGCCCGCAGGACCAGCCTGATTATCTCAACGCCGCCGTGGCGCTGGAGACCGAACTGGCCCCGCTTGCCTTGCTGGATAACACTCAGCGCATTGAACTTCAGCAAGCCCGGGTGCGCAAAGCCGAACGCTGGGGCCCGCGCACGCTGGACCTCGACATCATGCTGTTTGGTGACCTCACTCTGAACAGTGACCGCCTGACCGTACCGCATTACGACATGCACAACCGCGGCTTTATGCTGTGGCCGCTGGCGGAAATCGCACCCGACCTCACCTTCCCCGACGGCACCCCGCTGACGACGCTGCTGCAACGCCTCGACTGCTCAAAACCTGCTCACTGGTAAACGGCAAAACCATTGCCCCGCTCTATCTGACTGATACAATGCCGCTAGATTCGGCTTTCGTTATCAGGAAACGCTATGAAACCCACCACCATCTCTCTGTTGCAGAAATGCAAACAGGAAAAGAAACGCTTCGCCACCATCACCGCCTATGATTTCAGCTTTGCGAAACTGTTCGCCGATGCCGGAATTGACGTCATGCTGGTTGGTGATTCATTGGGTATGACGGTCCAGGGACACGACTCCACGCTGCCAGTGACGGTAGACGATATCGCCTATCACACCCGCGCCGTTCGCCGGGGTGCGCCTAACTGTCTGCTGCTCGCGGATCTGCCGTTTATGGCCTATGCCACGCCGGAGCAGGCGTTTGAGAATTCCGCCGTGGTGATGCGTGCGGGCGCTAATATGGTGAAACTCGAAGGCGGAGCCTGGCTTGCGCCAACGGTCAAAATGCTGGCAGAACGTGCCGTGCCGGTGTGTGGTCATCTCGGCCTGACGCCGCAATCAGTGAACGTCTTCGGTGGCTATAAAGTTCAGGGCCGTGGCGATGCCGCGCAAACCCTGTTTGACGATGCGCTGGCGCTGGAAGCGGCGGGCATTCAGCTCCTGGTGCTGGAATGCGTCCCGGTAGCGCTGGCCAAACGCATCACCGAAGCGCTGACTATTCCGGTTATTGGCATCGGGGCAGGCAACGTCACCGACGGACAAATTCTGGTGATGCACGACGCGTTCGGCATTACCGGGGGCCATATTCCTAAGTTTGCGAAAAATTTCCTCACCGATTCGGGCGACATGCGCGCCGCAGTGCGGCAGTATATTGCCGAGGTCGAATCCGGGGTTTATCCGGGCGAAGAACACAGTTTCCATTAAGGAGTTTGTTGTGCTGATTATCGAAACCCTGCCGCTGCTGCGCCAGCATATCCGTCGTCTGCGTCAGGAAGGTAAGCGCATCGCGCTGGTGCCGACCATGGGCAACCTCCACGATGGCCATATGAAGCTGGTTGATGAAGCCAAAGCCGCCGCCGATGTGGTGGTGGTCAGTATTTTCGTGAACCCGATGCAGTTCGACCGCGCTGACGATCTGGCTCGCTATCCGCGCACTTTGCAGGAAGACAGCGAGAAGCTGAACAAGCGTAAAGTGGACTTTGTGTTCGCCCCTGCCCCGGCCGATATCTATCCGCAGGGCACGGATACCCAGACCTTTGTCGACGTGCCGGGCATTTCAACGATGCTCGAAGGCGCCAGCCGTCCGGGCCATTTCCGTGGCGTGTCGACCATCGTCAGCAAGCTGTTTAATCTGGTGCAGCCTGACGTCGCCTGCTTCGGTGAGAAAGACTTCCAGCAGCTGGCGTTGATCCGCAAGATGGTAGCCGATATGGGCTATGACATCGATATCATCGGCGTGCCAACGGTACGGGCGAAGGACGGTCTGGCGCTCAGCTCACGTAACGGGTATCTCACCAACGACCAGCGCAAAATCGCGCCGGGCCTGAGCAAAGTGATGAATTCTATGGCCGAAAAATTGCTGGCGGGCGATCGCAATCTGGACGAAATAGTCGCCCTGGCGGAACAGGATCTTAATGAGAAAGGCTTCCGCGCAGACGACATTCAGATTCGCGATGCCGACACGCTGCTGGAACTGTCGGATACCAGTAAACGCGCGGTTATCCTGATGGCGGCATGGCTGGGTCAGGCCCGCCTGATCGACAATAAGACAGTAGAATTAAGCCAGTAGACACACCTAGAGAAACGGGCAATACTGCCATCATTCTGGTGAATATATCCCCTCACTCCGACCCTCTCCCTAAGCGGAGAGGGAGAAAACAGCAACAAAGGTAACGTTATGATTCGCACTATGCTGCAGGGCAAGCTTCACCGCGTGAAAGTCACTCATGCGGATCTGCATTATGAAGGCTCTTGCGCCATCGACCAGGATTTCCTCGACGCCGCCGGTATTCTTGAAAACGAAGCCATTGATATCTGGAATGTGAACAACGGCAAGCGTTTCTCCACCTATGCGATTGCCGCAGAACGTGGCTCGAAAATCATCTCGGTGAACGGCGCGGCGGCACACAATGCTGACGTGGGCGACATCGTGATTATCGCCAGCTTCGTCACCATGTCTGACGCCGAGGCACGCACCTGGCGTCCAAACGTGGCCTATTTTGAAGGCGATAACGAGATGAAGCGTACGGCGAAAGCCATCCCGGTTCAGGTCGCGTAAATCTTACCCCTGCGGCTGATTGCTGATCAGCCGCGACATGGTGTCTAACGAATCCGTTCTTAAGATATACAGACGTTTGAGTAAGAACGGATTATCCCCCGGTTTCACCTTCCCTTTCACCGTTGTCACCGCCATATGAAAACCGGCGTCATTCGCTGCCTGCAACGCCGCGGTGTTATAGCCGCCAAACGGGTAGGACAAATACAACACATGCGGATTGAACTGGCTCAGCGCACGGCGGGAACGCTCGAAATCAAACAGAAGGTTGTGATAACTGCGGCTGAGCAATATCGGCTGCCGATGACCGTCCACGCGATGCAAAAAGTGGGTGTGCGACTGCACATCAAACACGTCCTGAATCTGTTCCAGTTCTGAAACGCTCATAAACTGTAGCGATCTCGGATCCCACTTCTGTGGATGGCGCTTAATACGCGACGAGATAACAAATGCCGTTGCCTTGAAACCGTACTCTTTCAGCACCGGGTACGCATAGCGATTGACCGACTTCAGGCCGTCATCGAAGGTGATCACCACCGCGCGGGCGGGCAAATTCATTTTATTGCGAATATACCCTTCCAACTGATACATCGTCAGGGTGGTGTAATCCCTGTCGCGCAGCCAGGTCATCTGGTTACTGAACGCGCGTACCGAGGTGGTGGTGGAGGTGTGACGGAAGCGGGTGTTCTCTTCGTCGCGCAGAATGTGATGGTAGGTCAGGAGGGGAATACCGTCGTCCTGCTGGGCATCAAGGCTGCTGACCCACGCCAGCCGGTTGCCGATGCGGATTTGATACCAGGTCTGATGCAGGCCGTCCTGGAGTTTGCTGCTAATCGGATAACGCAGATTGGCGGCCAGCACGCCAAACGGGGCGCTGCTGACATTCGGGGCGGTGTACATCGGCGTATCCCGCCAGGTGATGAGATTCTGATTGCTCAGCGGCTTATTCAGATCACCGAGGCTGTCTTTTACCTGCTGACTGCCCTGCACCGGTTCGAGGTGCCCTTTATCAATAAAGCCGGTGCCAAAACCAAAGCTAAATTCGTCGTAATCAGCATCCGTAGGCACCACGGCGAGGATTTGTCCGGCGCGCACATTGCCAACGGTAACCACGTCATTGCCCACCTGTGCCCAAATAATGGCGTTTTCGGTGGTTTGCATATAGCGGACAGGCTGTCCATGCTGGCTCAGCAGACTGGCGAAGACACTGCCGGAGAGAAAAAGCAAAAAGGAGAAGATAACGCGAATCAACATGCACTCTAACCGATGCGATAAATCAGGCGGTAGTTTAACAAAAGTAGGGTCAATACCAATGGTTAATTCGCGTACAGGTCATGCAGCAGAACAAACGGGGGATTTTTTTGCTGCTGGTGCCAGAGGCTGCTGACATCAGGTGAACCCCGCTCGACGATCGTATTGCGAAACGCCTCGCTGCTGAGCGTGTCACGCAGCGGCAGCATACTCTCGATCAGCGGATAGCTGATGCCCGAGATGACTTCACAGTGAGTATGTTTATGGCTCATCAGCGCGGCAACGCGATAGGGTGCATCCCCGGCGCTGTCGGTCAGAAAAATAACTCCGTCGCCGGTGTCGGTTTCATGCAGGGCGTCACACATCATTCGGCTGAGCATATTGGTGCTAAGCCCACGCCAAAAGCTCACCGCCCGACATTGGGGCAGTGTTCCATACTTCTTTTCGAGTTGATCCAGCAGCGCCTGCGCCCGATCGTCATGACAGGTAATTACCCAACCCAACATAGTCCAGCTCCTAAGCAGGCAAGTAGTTTAGCGGAGTGAAAGTTGAGGAGGGGTGCGATCGATCAAGGTTTGGTTGGCCGGGCGCAGAGTGCGGCCCGGCCAAAAGAGAGGCTTAGCTACGCAGCCCGCGACCGCGCTGGATGAGGTACCAGCAGGTAGCATAAAACGCGACGATAAATACCACCAGTACGCCAACGGTAGTGAACAGCGGCACGTCGGAGATACCGAGGAAACCGAAGCGGAAGCCGCTTATCATGTACACAATCGGGTTCAGATGCGACAGCGCCTGCCAGAACGGCGGCAGCAGCGTCAGGGAATAGAACACCCCGCCGAGGTAGGTCAGCGGCGTCAGCACGAAGGTCGGGATCAGGCTGATATCATCAAACGTTTTGGCAAACACCGCATTCAGCAGGCCCGCCAGTGAGAACAGGATAGCCGTCAGCAGCAGGGTCAGCCCAACGAACAGCCAGGAGTGTACCTGGAACGGGACGAAGAACAGCGAAATGGCGGTGACCAGCACCCCGACGCACAGCCCGCGCGCCACGCCGCCGCCGACATAACCGGCGATCACTACGTGCGTCGGCACCGGGGCCACCAGCAGCTCTTCAATGTTGCGCTGGAACTTGGCGCTGAAGAACGAAGAGGCGACGTTGGCGTAGGCGTTGGTGATCACCGCCATCATGATCAGGCCCGGTACGATGAACTGCATGTAGGTGAAGCCATGCATTTCGCCAATCCGAGAACCAATCAGGTTACCGAAGATGATGAAATAGAGGGTCATGGTAATGACCGGTGGCACAAGGGTCTGAACCCAGATCCGCATAAAGCGGTTAATTTCTTTGGCCCAGATACTTTTCAGCGCCACCCAATACAGCTGCATCATGCCCGTTCTCCTGACTTAGTGTGAACCAGCGTGACGAACAGCTCTTCCAGACGGTTAGCCTTGTTACGCATACTCAATACCTGCACGCCCTGCTCACTCAGCTGTGCGAAGACGCTGTTAATTCCCTGCTCGCGCAGCACTTCCACTTCCAGCGTGGAGGTATCGACCAGACGGTACTGATACCCGTCCAGCTTCGGCAGCGGGCTTTTCGCCGCGAGGTCGAGGATGAAGGTTTCCGATTTCAGCTTCGACAACAGGTTTTTCATCGACGTGTTTTCCACCAGCTCGCCGTGCTGGATAATGCCGATGTTACGGCACAGCATTTCTGCTTCTTCCAGATAGTGGGTGGTGAGAATAATGGTGGTGCCTTTATCGTTGAGATCTTTGAGGAAGCTCCACATCGAACGACGCAGTTCGATGTCTACGCCCGCCGTTGGCTCATCAAGGATCAGCAGTTTTGGCTCATGCATCAGCGCGCGAGCAATCATCAGACGACGCTTCATACCGCCGGATAACATCCGCGCACGTTCGTTGCGTTTTTCCCACAGATCGAGCTGCTTCAGGTATTTTTCGCTGCGGGCAACCGCTTCTTTGCGTTCAACGCCGTAGTAACCGGCCTGGTTGACGACAATCTGCTGCACCGTTTCAAACGGGTTGAAGTTGAACTCCTGCGGCACCAGCCCGAGCTGACGCTTGGCGTTAACCACGTCTTTCGCCAGATCGTAGCCAAAGACGTTCACCTGACCGGAGGTTTTGTTCACCAGCGAGCTGATAATCCCGATTGTCGTGGATTTTCCCGCACCGTTGGGGCCCAGCAGCGCATAAAAGTCCCCGGCTTCGACCGTCAAGTCGATGCCACGCAGCGCCTGAACGCCGCCTGGATAGGTCTTTTTAAGCTGTTTCAATTCAAGTGCAATGGTCATTCAATGTCTCTTTTAAAATCTTGCAATCGTTGTATGGTTTTAAATAAAGCCGAGTTGACCTATATTAGCTCAACGCACTAACTTGGTTACAGGTCATTAACTTCCATGAACGACATAGATACACTCATCAGCAATAATGCACTATGGTCAAAGATGCTGAATGAAGAGGATCCTGGTTTCTTTGAGAAACTGGCAAAGGCGCAGAAACCGCGCTTTCTATGGATTGGATGCTCCGACAGTCGCGTTCCTGCTGAACGTCTGACGGGTCTTGAGCCGGGTGAACTGTTCGTTCACCGTAACGTGGCAAACCTGGTGATTCACACCGACCTAAACTGCCTGTCCGTGGTTCAGTATGCAGTAGATGTACTGGAAGTCGAGCATATCATCATCTGCGGTCACTACGGCTGCGGCGGTGTGCAGGCTGCGGTTGAGAATCCGGAGTTGGGGCTTATCGACAACTGGCTACTCCACATTCGCGACATCTGGTACAAACACAGCTCCCTGCTTGGCGAAATGCCGCAGGATCGTCGCCTCGATACCCTGTGCGAACTGAACGTAATGGAGCAGGTTTATAACCTCGGCCACTCGACTATCATGCAGTCCGCCTGGAAACGCGGGCAGAAAGTGAATATTCACGGCTGGGCCTACGGCATTCACGACGGCCTGCTGCGTGACCTCGACGTCACCGCGACCAACCGCGAAAGCCTGGAGCAGGGTTACCGCAAAGCGATTTCCAACCTCCATACCCGCCACATCAATCACAAATAAATCAGTAAAAAATGCCCGGTCTCACCGGGCAATTTTTTATTCGTCGAGCGGCACCACTTTCCCGACATACGGCAGATGGCGATAACGCTGTGCGTAATCAATTCCATACCCCACCACGAATTCATCAGGAATCGAGAAGCCCACAAACTCGACCGGCACCTCAACTTCACGACGCTCTGGTTTATCCAGCAGGGTGCAAATCGCCAGCGATTTCGGGCCACGCAGGCTGAGGATTTCACGCACTTTAGAGAGCGTGTTCCCGGAGTCGATGATGTCTTCGACAATCAGCACATCTTTACCGCGGATATCTTCATCGAGATCTTTAAGGATTTTCACATCACGAGTGGTCGACATACCGCTGCCGTAGCTGGAAGCCGTCATAAAATCGACTTCATGGGAGACGTGCACTTCACGGCACAGGTCTGCCATGAACATAAATGAGCCACGCAGCAGGCCAACCAGCACCATATCGCTGCCGCTGTCCTGATAATGTTCGGTAATTTGACGGCCCAATTCGGCGATACGTGCTTTGATCTCCGCTTCCGGGATCATCACTTCAACAGTATGTTTCATAACACTAACCATATGATTTCAGGGTAAATCTTTCAACCACGCGGGTCAGTGCCTGCGCGGTTGATCGGCAAGCCATGCAGTATACCAGCAAAAGCATTTATGGGGTGTATGAGATAAGAAAGCTCAATTTGTGATTCCGATCACACTTGTTAAATCCTATAATTAATTGCTACTAAAAAATTAACAACATACAGGTGTGCTTTCTATGGCAGAAACAAAACCACAACAGACCGGGCTTCTGGTGAAGCTGACGGCGCTGTTTGCAGCCTTTTGCGGGCTGTATCTCTTAATCGGTGGGGTCTGGCTCGTCTCCTTAGGCGGGTCATGGTACTACCCTATCGTCGGACTCGTGATGCTGGCCGTCACCGCCATGCTGTGGCGCGGTAAGCGTTCCGCCCTGTGGCTGTATGCGCTGGTGCTGCTGGTGACCATGATTTGGGGCGTCTGGGAAGTCGGCTTCGACTTCTGGGCACTGACGCCGCGCAGCGACATTCTGGTGTTCTTCGGCATCTGGCTTATCCTGCCATTTGTCTGGCGTCGCCTGATTGTGCCATCCAGCGGGGCTGTTGCCGCCCTGGTGGTGGTGTTGCTGATTTCTGGGGGCATTCTGACCTGGGCGGGCTTCCACGATCCGCAGGAAATCAACGGCACGCTGAGCACCGACGTGACGCCAGCAACCCCGATTTCTCAGGTTGCCGATCAGGACTGGCCTGCGTATGGTCGTAATCAGGAAGGCCAGCGCTGGTCTCCACTGAAGCAAATCAACGCCGACAACGTTCATCAGCTGAAAGAAGCCTGGGTCTTCCGGACTGGCGATCTGAAGCAGCCGAACGATCCGGGTGAAATCACTAACGAAGTGACGCCAATTAAAGTCGGCGACATGCTGTATCTCTGTTCCGCGCACCAGCGTCTGTTTGCTCTGGATGCGGCCACCGGGAAAGAGAAATGGCACTTCGACCCGCAGCTCAATACCAACACCTTCTTCCAGCACGTAACGTGCCGCGGTGTGTCTTATCACGAAGCGAAAGCGGATAGCGCCCCGGCGAATGTCGTTGCAGACTGCCCGCGCCGTATCCTGCTGCCGGTGAACGACGGTCGTCTGTTCGCGCTGAATGCCGATAACGGCAAGCTGTGTGAAAGCTTTGGCAACAAAGGCGTGCTGAATCTGCAGACTAACCAGCCGGTCACTACGCCGGGCATGTACGAGCCGACGTCGCCGCCAATCGTGACCGATACCACCATCGTCATCGCCGGTTCCGTGACCGATAACTTCTCGACCCGTGAAGCGTCTGGTGTGATCCGTGGTTTCGACGTGAACACCGGTAAACTGCTGTGGGCCTTTGATCCGGGTGCGAAAGATCCTAACGCTATCCCGAATGACGAGCACAAATTCAGCCTGAACTCGCCGAACTCCTGGGCGCCTGCCGCCTATGACGCGAAGCTGGATCTGGTGTATCTGCCGATGGGCGTCTCCACTCCGGATATCTGGGGCGGCAATCGCACGCCGGAGCAGGAACGCTATGCCAACTCTATCGTGGCGCTGAATGCGACCACCGGTAAGCTGGCCTGGAGTTACCAGACCGTTCATCACGATCTCTGGGATATGGACCATCCGTCACAGCCGACGCTGGCGGATATCACCGTTGACGGCAAAACCGTACCGGTGGTTTACGCCCCGGCGAAAACTGGCAACATCTTCGTGCTCGACCGTCGTAACGGCGAACTCGTTGTGCCAGCGCCAGAAAAACCGGTTCCACAGGGCCCTGCAAAAGGCGACCGTCTGAGCCCAACTCAGCCGTTCTCTGACCTCTCCTTCCGGCCGAAGAAAGACATGAGCGGCGCGGACATGTGGGGTGCCACCATGTTCGACCAGCTGGTGTGCCGTGTGATGTTCCATCAACTGCGCTACGAGGGCATCTTCACGCCACCGTCTGAGCAGGGCACGCTGGTGTTCCCGGGTAACCTGGGGATGTTCGAATGGGGTGGGATTTCCGTTGACCCGAACCGTCAGGTGGCTATCGCTAACCCGATCGCTCTGCCGTTCGTTTCCCGTCTGATGCCGCGCGGTCCGGGTAACCCGATGGAACAACCGACTGATGCGAAAGGCTCCGGTACTGAAACCGGCATTCAGCCACAGTACGGCGTGCCGTATGGCGTGACGCTGAACCCGTTCCTGTCACCGTTTGGCCTGCCGTGTAAACAGCCAGGCTGGGGTTATATCTCCGCCCTGGACCTGAAAACTAACCAGATCGCATGGAAAAAACGTATCGGTACGCCGCAGGACAGCCTGGGCTTCCCAATGCCGTTTAAACTGCCATTCAATCTGGGGATGCCAATGCTGGGTGGCCCGATTTCCACCGCCGGTAACGTGCTGTTTGTTGCTGCCACTGCGGATAACTATCTGCGTGCCTACAACATGACCAACGGCGATAAGCTGTGGGAAGGGCGTCTGCCAGCCGGTGGACAGGCGACACCGATGACCTATGAAGTGAATGGCAAGCAGTACGTTGTCATCTCCGCTGGTGGTCACGGTTCGTTTGGTACGAAGATGGGCGACTACATTGTGGCCTACGCGTTACCGGACGACGCGAAGTAAAAATAACCCCTCACCCTAACCCTCTCCCCAAAGGGGCGAGGGGATTATTTTCGCCCTCTCACTTTTAGGGAGAGGGCCGGGGTGAGGGTCATTTACACCGTAAATCCAAGCATCATCCCCGTATCCTCATGCTCTAACAGATGGCAATGTGCCATATAGGCATGGTCCTTCGACGCTTGATGATCAAACTTCACCAGTACTTCACTGACCGCGCCTTCCACACGTACCGTATCCTTCCAGCCTGCCCGATGGGCCGCTGGCGGTTTGCCATTTTCCGACAGAATGCGGAACTGGGTGCCGTGAATATGGAACGGGTGCAGCATCATGTCGCCTTCGCCTGAAATCGTCCAGCGCTCGAACTGACCCCGGCTGGCGGCGAACATCGGCTTGTTCATGTCGAATGCCTGGCCGTTGATCCGGTTGGCATTGTGGAAATCGAAGCCCTGAGCACCATGATTCATATGGCCCATATTGCCGTGATCCATGCCGCCCATTTCTCCGCCCATCTGCATATTGCCGTGGCCCATCATCTGCCCATGGTCCATGCCACCCATCGCCTGTTTGCCGTATTTCTTCATCAGCGCCTGCATCCCCATCATGTCGAGCATCGGGTCCATCGACAGCTGGAATTTACGCTGCGTCAGGCCCTCGAGAGACGGTAGCGCAGGCAGCGTGGCAAGCGTATCCGGCAGCGTGGCAGAGGCCGGAATGTGCACCGGCTGAATGCGCATCACCGGATAGGCTTTATCGAACGGCGCAACCGCCATGCCCATCTGGTTCACCGGCAGCATCACCAGGTCAAACGGTTTGCCATCGCGGGTATCCACCAGCACCTCAAAGCGCTCGCCCATCAGCATCGGCAGTTCAGACAGCTTCACCGGCTCGGCCAACAGGCCGCCGTCACTGGCAATCACATATAACGGGCGGTTATCGCTGGTCGCCAGATTGAGCGACCGGGCGTTACAGCCATTGAGCAGACGCAGACGCAGCCAGCCTCTCGGCGGAGTATGCTGCGGATAAATCGCGCCGTTGGTCAGGAGCGTGTCGCCAAACCAACCAACCGCCGCGCTCATGATATCCAACTGATAATCAATCTGGCCGTCGGCGCTGAAGCGCTTGTCCTGAATGATGACCGGCACATCGTCGATACCCCACTGCTTAGGCAGCAGCAGCGAATGAATGTGCGGATCTTCGATGAGCACCAACCCCGCCAGCCCCATCGCCACCTGATGGCCGGTTTTACCGTGCTGGTGTGGATGGAACCAACAGGTGGCGGCCTGCTGGGTCGGGGTAAAGGTCACGGAGCGGCTGGCCCCAGGCTTGATAATTCCCTGTGGGCCACCGTCGACATCGCCGGGGATCTCCAGCCCGTGCCAGTGAACCGTGGTCTCTTCGGCGAGCTGGTTGTGGATATCCACGGTGACCGCTTTGCCCTGCTGCAGCTGCAGCGCGGGACCCAGCAGATTGCCGTTGTAACCCCATGTGGTGGCCGTGTGCGGGCCAAACTGGCTCTTACCGCTTTGTACCGTCAAGGCGATACGGCCACGGGAATCCGCGGTGAGTAAACCCGGGATCGGTAGTGCGGGGCGCTCGGCCGCCAGTACACTCCGACTCCATAACGGTAAGGCGCTGGCAACCCCAACAGCGGTGGCTAATTTGATAAATTCACGACGTTGCATCTTCACTCCCTTTGCGTCTGCAGGCGAATTATTGAGCTTAAACCTTTCCCTTACCGGAAGGTCAAGCATAATCCCTCTAAATAAGCCCTGCGCGCCTTTTAGAAGTGTGCTAACGTTGAATTTCGTGGATGCATTGGTAACTAAAATGAAGACGTTTTTTAGAACTGTGGTACTCGGAACGCTGCTTGCTATCTCCTCTAACAGCTACGCATTGAGCGAATCCGAGGCCGAAGATATGGCCGATCTGACGGCGGTATTTGTGTTCCTGAAAAACGACTGTGGCTACCAGAATCTGCCGAACCAGCAAATTCGTCGTGCTTTGGTCTTTTTTGCCCAGCAAAATCAGTGGGATCTCAGCAACTACGACACCTTTAACATGAAGGCGCTCGGCGAAGACAGCTATCGCGATTTGAGCGGCATCAGCATCCCGACTTCCAAAAAGTGCAAAGCGCTGGCTCGCGATTCCCTGAGCCTGCTTGCCTACGTCAAGTAACCCCTTGCAGTTGAAATAATGACCGTGCATCGGCGGTCATGAAGGAGGTATTCCCCCATGGCTGACAACACCCTGTGGCATGAAACGCTGCACGACCAATTTGGTCAATACTTTGCCGTTGAGAAGGTGCTGTATCACGAGAAGACCGATCATCAGGATTTGATTATCTTCGAGAACGCCGCATTCGGGCGCGTGATGGCGCTGGACGGCGTGGTGCAAACCACCGAACGCGATGAGTTTATCTATCACGAGATGATGACTCACGTTCCCCTGCTAGCCCACGGTCATGCCAAACACGTGCTGATTATCGGCGGCGGCGACGGCGCGATGCTACGCGAAGTGAGCCGCCACAAAAACATCGAGACCATTACCATGGTGGAAATCGATGCGGGCGTGGTCTCCTTCTGTCGTCAGTATTTGCCGAATCATAATGCCGGTAGCTACGACGATCCGCGCTTCACGCTGGTGATTGACGACGGCGTCAATTTTGTTAACCAGACGACGCAAACGTTTGACGTGATTATCTCCGACTGCACCGACCCGATCGGGCCGGGCGAAAGCCTGTTTACCTCGGCGTTCTATGAAGGCTGTAAACGCTGCCTGAATCCGGGCGGGATTTTCGTGGCGCAGAACGGCGTGTGCTTCCTGCAACAGGACGAAGCGCTCGACAGTCACCGCAAGCTTAGCCACTACTTTGGCGATGTGAGCTTCTATCAGGCGGCTATCCCAACCTATTATGGCGGCATCATGACCTTCGCCTGGGCGACGGACAACGAAGCGTTGCGTCATCTCTCAACTGAGATTATCCAGGCCCGTTTCCATCAGGCCAGTTTGACCTGCCGCTACTATAATCCGGCTATCCATACCGCGGCCTTTGCCTTACCGCAATATCTGCAGAACGCCCTGTCTGCGACCGAGGAGGTGACCCCAATTGAAAAAGCTTAAACTGCATGGCTTTAACAACCTGACCAAAAGCCTGAGTTTTTGTATTTACGATATCTGCTACGTGAAAACGGCAGAAGAGCGCGATGGTTATATCGCCTATATCGATGAACTCTATAACGCCAACCGTCTGACCGAAATCCTGTCAGAGACCTGCTCGATTATCGGCGCCAATATTCTCAATATCGCGCGTCAGGATTACGAGCCCCAGGGCGCCAGCGTCACCATTCTGGTGAGCGAAGAACCGGTTGACCCGAAACTTATCGACACCACTGAACATCCGGGCCCGCTGCCGGAAGCCGTGGTCGCCCATCTCGATAAAAGCCATATCTGCGTGCATACCTATCCGGAAAGTCATCCTGAAGGCGGCCTGTGTACCTTCCGCGCCGATATCGAAGTCTCGACCTGCGGGGTGATTTCTCCGCTGAACGCGCTGAATTACCTGATCCACCAGTTGGAGTCAGATATCGTAACCATCGATTATCGCGTGCGTGGTTTTACCCGCGACGTGAACGGCATGAAGCACTTTATCGATCACGAAATTAACTCTATTCAGAACTTTATGTCTGATGACATGAAGGCGCTGTATGACATGCTGGATGTGAATGTATATCAGGAGAACATCTTCCATACCAAGATGTTGCTGAAGGAATTCGACCTGAAACACTACATGTTCCATACCCAACCGGAAGACTTGAGTGAGGAAGAGCGGAAGGCCATTACCGACCTGCTCTGGAAAGAGATGCGCGAAATCTACTCCGGCCGTAATATGCCGGCCGTTTAAGCCATCACGGAGCAGGGACGCTCCGCCCGGTCATGCACTTTACTTTTGATTGATGAACTCGCGGTAAGCCGCCACCACCTGCAGAAAGTCTTCTACGCCACACATCGACAGGCTTTCCTCGTCGTAGTAGCTCATCCCTTCTTCCATTTCATCGCCGGAAATTTCCAGCTGATTGGCGCGCACCATCACTTCTTCACCGTCCATCCAGACCGTGTACTCATGGCCCGTTCGTTGCCAGGATCGTTCAGTGCCTTTCACCGTCTGAGCCGCTTGTTCAACCTCATCCAGTAGCGCGAGGTTGTCTTTCACCTCTTCATTGAACCAGTGTCCGACGGCCTCGTGGCCCATCGACATCCGCACTTTTACGCCTCCGGTAATGTCGCGCAGAAATTCGTAATCCATAGTGTGTTCCTCGTAAACGGCAACGCGTCACCGCTGCATTGCACCTGAGGTAATTATCGCAGTTAGGGAGGAGAAAAAAAGCGTGGTAGAGGTGAAGAATGGAAATAAAACCCTCTCCCGGGCGGGAGAGGGTTAGCTTTTATACTGCGGTCTGGAAAATCACGCCGTCTGCTTTCTCGGTGTACTGAGAAAGCTTATCGAAGTTCAGATAACGGTAGGTATCCACCGCAGTCTTATCGACCTGCGCCATGAAGGTCTGATACTCATCCGGCGTTGGCAGTTTGCCAATCAGCGCCGCAACGGCCGCCAGTTCAGCAGATGCCAGGTATACGTTAGCGCCCGTACCCAGACGGTTCGGGAAGTTACGGGTCGAGGTGGAAACCACCGTTGAACCGTCCGCCACACGCGCCTGGTTACCCATGCACAGGGAGCAACCCGGGATCTCGATACGTGCGCCGCTCTTACCGAAGACGCTGTAGTAGCCCTCTTCCGTCAGCTGTGCGGCATCCATACGGGTCGGCGGGGCTACCCACAGACGGGTTGGCAACTGGCCTTTATGGGTATCCAGCAGTTTACCCGCCGCACGGAAGTGACCGATGTTGGTCATGCACGAACCGATAAACACTTCGTCAATCTTATCGCCCTGAACGTCGGACAGCAGACGCGCATCGTCCGGATCGTTCGGTGCACACAGGATTGGCTCTTTGATATCGGCCAGATCGATGTCGATCACCGCCGCGTATTCTGCGTCAGCATCGGCTTCGAGCAGCTGTGGATCCGCCAGCCATTTTTCCATCCCCTGAATACGACGCTCCAGGGTACGACGGTCGCCGTAGCCTTCTGCAATCATCCACTTCAGCAGGACGATGTTAGAGTTGAGATACTCTTCGATCGGTGCCTGATTCAGCTTGATGGTACAGCCCGCCGCAGAACGTTCAGCCGACGCATCGGTCAGTTCGAACGCCTGTTCGACTTTCAGATCCGGCAGGCCTTCGATTTCAAGAATGCGGCCAGAGAAGATGTTCTTCTTGCCTTTCTTCTCTACGGTCAGCAGACCTTGCTTGATAGCGTACAGCGGAATGGCATGCACGAGGTCACGCAGGGTGATACCCGGCTGCATTTTACCTTTGAAGCGCACCAGCACGGATTCCGGCATGTCGAGCGGCATTACGCCGGTCGCGGCGGCAAATGCCACCAGGCCAGAGCCCGCCGGGAAGGAGATGCCAATCGGGAAACGGGTGTGGGAGTCACCACCGGTGCCCACGGTATCCGGGAGCAGCATACGGTTCAGCCACGAGTGGATAACGCCGTCACCCGGACGCAGGGACACGCCGCCACGGTTCATGATGAAGTCTGGCAGAGTGTGATGCGTACTCACGTCAACCGGCTTCGGATAGGCGGCGGTATGGCAGAAGGACTGCATCACCAAATCTGCCGAGAAGCCCAGGCACGCCAGGTCTTTCAGTTCATCACGGGTCATTGGACCGGTGGTATCCTGAGAACCGACAGAGGTCATTTTCGGTTCGCAGTAAGCGCCTGGACGCACACCGGCTACGCCGCAGGCGCGACCAACCATTTTCTGCGCCAGAGAGTAACCGCGGGTGCTTTCTGCCACATCTTTCGCATGACGGAACACGTCGCTGTGCGGCAGGCCCATCGCTTCACGCGCTTTGGTGGTCAGACCGCGGCCAATGATCAGCGGAATACGGCCCCCGGCGCGCACTTCGTCGATCAGCACGTCGGTTTTCAGCTCAAAGCTCGCCAGCAGTTCGTTGGTTTCGTGGTTACGCACTTCGCCCTTGAACGGGTAAACGTCGATAACGTCGCCCATGTTCAGGTTGTTCACGTCCACTTCAATTGGCAGCGCGCCCGCATCTTCCATGGTATTGAAGAAGATTGGTGCGATTTTACCGCCGAGAACCAGACCACCGCCGCGCTTGTTCGGCACGTGCGGAATGTCGTCGCCCATGAACCACAGTACGGAGTTGGTGGCGGATTTACGCGAAGAACCGGTCCCGACGACGTCACCGACGTAGGCCAGCGGGAAGCCTTTTTTGTTCAGCTCTTCGATTTGTTTGATAGGGCCAACGCTGCCCGGCTGATCCGGCTCAATGCCTTCACGGGCGTTTTTCAGCATCGCCAGGGCGTGCAGGGGGATATCCGGACGAGACCAGGCATCCGGTGCCGGGGACAGGTCATCGGTGTTGGTTTCACCGGTGACTTTGAACACGGTGACGGTGATTTTTTCAGCCAGCTGCGGACGGCTGGTAAACCATTCGGCATCGGCCCAGGATTGCATCACCTGTTTGGCGTAGGTGTTGCCCGCTTTCGCTTTCTCTTCCACGTCGTAGAAGTTATCGAACATCAGCAGGGTATGAGACAGGGCTTTGGCTGCAATTGGAGCCAGAGTTGCGCTGTCCAGCGCGTCGATCAGCGGATGAATATTGTAGCCGCCCTGCATGGTGCCCAGCAGTTCGATAGCTTTTTCAGGGGACACCAGTGGGGAGGTTGCTTCGCCTTTGGCGACAGCGGCAAGGAAACCGGCTTTAACATAGGCGGCTTCATCAACGCCTGGCGGTACACGGTTAATCAGCAGGTCTAACAGGAATTCTTCTTCGCCCGCGGGCGGTGCTTTCAGCAGCTCGACGAGTGCGGCCATTTGGGTTGCATCTAAAGGTTTTGCAACAATCCCCTCGGCGGCACGCTCAGCTACGTGCTTACGGTATTCTTCTAGCACGACGGTATCTCCTCGCTCTCATTATCGTAATGCACATGATCACAATGTGCATGCGGCCGGCGTTCTCTTCACGCTCCTGTGAGACAGCAGTTAGTAGGGTACTTTGCCCGATACCGCGTCGGGCAGCATAGCAGGATTTAGGGGGGGTGTTAATCTGTTTACAAAAAAGCAACATTAAAATTTTGCTGAATCGTTAAGGCCAGCATGATGCAGTCTTAAAGGCTTTTTGACGGGGTAATCTTTCCTACGGAATCGTACCAATGTGTGAAATCACCACATAAGTCAAAAACAAAAAATAAGTCTGCCTATACTCGCGGCATGGTTGCCATTTTCGGCAATACTCTCTGACACAGGCCAAAATTTTTTGCGCCAGGAGATCAAAATGACGTTGCCTTTCAAGCCCCATATCCTTGCGCTGATTTGTAGCGCCGGGCTGTTAGCCGCCTCGGGTACTTTGTATGTTAAAAGCCGGGCCGCCGAAACGCCTCCCGCGCCCACCCCTGTCGCCCAACCGGTTGCCGCTGCACCAGCGACTCCAGCAACACCTGTCCCTGCACCCGTCGGTGCTCAACCGGTTGCCACGACCTATACCGCCGCGCAAATCGATCAGTGGGTAGCGCCTGTCGCGCTCTATCCGGACAATTTATTGTCGCAGGTGCTGATGGCCTCAACCTACCCGAGCAACGTTCTGCAAGCGGTACAATGGTCGCAAGATAATCCAACCATGCAGGGCGATCCCGCCGTGCAGGCCGTCGCCAGCCAGCCGTGGGATCCGAGCGTGAAATCGCTGGTCGCCTTCCCGGCGCTGCTGTCGCTGATGGGTGAAAATCCGCAGTGGGTGCAGGACTTGGGCAACGCGTTTCTGGCCCAGCCGCAGGACGTGATGGACTCAGTGCAAAAGCTCCGGGCAGTGGCGCAGCAAACCGGGACGCTGAAATCGTCGCCGCAGCAGAAAGTGACCACCACCACCATCGCGCCGCCACCCGCCACAACCAACAACACTAGCACCACTACGGTGGTTGAACCGGCCCCGACTACGCAAATTATCAAGATCGAATCCGCCGACCCGAACGTGGTGTATGTTCCGACCTATAACCCAAACACGGTGTACGGCACCTGGCCGAATACCTCTTACCCGCCAGTCTATTTACCGCCGACACCGGGCCAGCAGTTCACCAACAGCTATATGAATGGCCTCGGATACAGCCTGGGCGTGGCGACCACCTGGGCGCTGTTCAGCAGCATCGACTGGGACGACGACTACCATCATCATGACGATGACTGGGATCGCGGGGGCTATCACGGCGGCGGAAATAACAACATCGATATCGACGTCAACAACTATAACCACTTCAGTAATCAGCATTTAGACGGTAAAAACCTGAACTGGCAGCACAACCCGACGTTCCGAAACAACGTACCGTACCCGAACAACAACGTGGCTCAGCGTTTCCATCAGACTAACGTTTCCGGCGGTCTGAGTGCCACCCAGCACGCGCCAGCCAACCGGACCGATCAGCGCCAGGCAGCGCTGGATCAGTTCCAGCAGCGCACCCACAACGGCGCGGCCGCAGGTCTGACTGCGGGCGGTGTGGCAGCCAAAGCGGGCAATCGTGACGTCCAGCGCCAGGCCGCGTCGCAGCAGCTCAACAAAATTACCCAGCGGAGTAACTACCGGGGCTATGACACGCCAGAGCACCGGGCGGCGGCGAAAAACCGAGTACAGCATCCGACGGCACAACAGCAACAGCACCGCCAGGAAGTGAAATCCCGAGCGCAGAATCCTACTGCGCAGCAGCAACAACACCGTGAAGCAGCGAAATCACAGGTACAGCAGCATCGGGCCTCGGTGACGCCGCAACAGCATCAGCAACGCCAGCAGCAGGCGCAAAAATTACGCTCCAACGCCCTGAGTGGCAACGACAGCCGTTCGCCGTCGTGGGAAGCCCAGCGCCAGCGGGGAACGCAAAGCCGCAATTCCGCGCATCTCGACAGCAATCAGCGCGCGGCAGTCCAGCGTAATGTCTCTCAACACCGCGAACTGCGTCACCGCTAAGGAGCAGCTATGAAAAAACTGATGATGACCGGCTGGCTGGCGCTGTTTGCCCTGCCCGCCTTTGCCCAACAGAATTTTACTACGCCGGAAAAGGCCTCTACGGCACTGGTCGACGCGATTTCTACGCAAAATGAAACTGTCCTCAACGATCTGCTTGGCGATAACTGGCAGCAATATCTGCCGCCGGAAGGGGCTGACCCGCAGGCGGTTGCGCGTTTCCTGCGCGACTGGAAAGTTGGCCATAAAATCGTAACTGAAGGCGATACCGCGTTTCTGAACGTCGGGCGTGAAGAGTGGCAATTGCCTATCCCGATGATAAAAACCACAGAGGGCTGGCATTTCGATATGGCTCAGGCAGCGGATGAAATTCAGACCCGTGAAATCGGCCGCAACGAGCTGTCAGCCATTCAGGCGATGCACGCCTATGTTGACGCCCAGCAGGATTACTATCAGCGCTTCCAGACTTATGCACAAAAGCTGTTAAGTTCAGAAGGTCAGAAAGACGGTCTGTATTGGCCGACGCAGCCGGGTGAAGAACCGAGCCCGCTGGGCCCGGCCTACAGCCCGACAGAGCCTGACGCGGGGTATCATGGCTATCGTTTCCGCATTATTCCGGACAGCGACAAACAGGGATTCGCCCTGATTTCCTGGCCGGTGAAATACGGTGAGACCGGGATTATGAGCTTTATGATAAACGGTAATGACACCGTTTATCAGACCGACCTGGGAATTGAGTCACAGCAGAAAGCCCAAACTCTGGAAGCCTTCAGGACGGATAAAGCCTGGCAGCCCGTGCAGTAAAATAGTTAAGCGGCCAGATGGTTTCCCGCTGGCCGCTTGATCATCTGTTACCTGCATTCCTGACTCGAACGCCATTTCTCGCCCATCAATGATTAGATACCTTTTCGACAGTTCAATGGTGGCTTTATAGATAAGTCCCTGGTCTTTATCTTCAGTGGCTCTGTAAGTATCCCTTCTAAACGAATCATTCACTACTCGTCCCAGATTATTATTTAAAGCCACGCGCAGCCCTGAACATTAAAACATACTCATCGTATTCGTCACTTTCAGTATATAAATCAGCATATATCATATGACGCCCAATGTTTTTTAATTCCCCACCTGTTAAAGTCATCCCATCCCATAAGTCTCCGTTGACGCCCCAATAAAATTGACTACAGCAAAAACGGTCAGGGTTATCAACTGTGAAAGGAAGTTTATACTCTAATATTTTTTCCCTGGTGTTGAAGTTATAAACAACAATCACCCCCGATATCTTTTTTATAAACATAAGAATTTTACTGCTTTCTTTATGATGTAATTCCCTGTACTCCACACTCATATTTTCGATATAGGGATACTTACGCTTCACCAGAATATCCAGGCTATGATAGCCGGGCTTTTCAACATAGACCATAAACCTCTGCATCGGTAGTTTATGCCGCTGACCTTCACTGACCTCTTCTTTTTGGGCAGAGTGCGCAACGGATAAAAAGAGTTGCATCATCACCAGGAGTAATATTGAGATTATCTTTAACATATACATCTCCCTATAAGATAATTACGTCCCCTAACCTTCTTATAATTGTCAAAAAAAATATGAACTTCACGTTCACACTACCAGATACAGAATGAACTCCCAGTAACCAGGGTATATTTTCGGATTATATTAAGGGTTAAGTTTGAAATATCTATGCAGGACATTCATTTCATACACACAGCAAATACAACGCAAATAAACTACTAAGAGGGAAACTTGGTCCCAGAACCTCGGGCGTGCAGTGTGGCAATGGCGTGAACTCACGCACATTTCAACTTCCTGCTGACGAGCCCCTGCTCTCTGTGGTACTTATCATCACATTGAACGGCGGGACTTTTGGATGCAGATGACAACTCAACGCGCTTATATCGTCCGGGGCGTGCTTCTCTGGCTGACCGCCTGCCTGGTGTGCAGCGCCC
Organism: Scandinavium sp. M-37; assembly: GCF_043558715.1. Classification (NCBI taxonomy): domain Bacteria; kingdom Pseudomonadati; phylum Pseudomonadota; class Gammaproteobacteria; order Enterobacterales; family Enterobacteriaceae; genus Scandinavium; species Scandinavium sp. M-37. The sequence continues at coordinate 244,769 of NZ_JBIGIN010000002.1, read as the reverse complement.
TGCTGTATGCGGAACAGATTCGTCGCCAATACTGGCAGTATGATCGGGCGTTCAATGCGCTGTTCAGTACCATCAGTACCGCTCTGACCCAGAATGAATCGGTCATCCCTATCCTCAACGGTGATGAAGACCTGGCGTTGCTGCGGCAAAAATTTCCGCAAATTGAGTCTCTGGAAAAAACCACTGGCAGAGCGCTGGATGCGCCTCGCGTCGAACCGCTCTCTGCCACGAGCTACTGGCTGTATAACCCCTATCGCCAGATTCGGGTGCAGGTAAATCTGGCCCCTCAGCTTCACCCGGATGCGCGCTTCGCTGATATTCGCCTGAGCCTGACGCAAAAGCCGACACCCGGGCCATATCGCTGGCACTGGATGCGACAGTTCCCACAACATTTTCAGCCGTTTATTTTGCAGGCCAGCGCCACGCCTCACTGGCTTAGCGTGGCACTATTACCTCATGCGCTGCTGGCCGCCGGATGGGCTTTGATCATCAGCATGACGATGCTGCTGCTATGGGGGCGTAAACAGCAGCGCAGCGATCGGCAGCGGGCAGACTATTATCAGCACGCTCGATTAAACACCCTGGGGGAAATGGCGGCGGGCGTGGTACATGAAATTAACCAGCCGCTGACCGCCACGCAGATGTGGATCCAGGGCGGGATGCGGCAGTTGGATCAGGGACGCATTGACGAGGCACAACACGCCATGCGTTCGGCCCTGACCCAGACGCAGCGGATTAACGACCTGTTGACCCGTTTTCGTGCCCATCTGGTTCAGGAGGAAGTCACGATGACCCGCGTCAATCTGGCCGAAAGCTGGCAGCGGGTGGGCAATTTGCTGGAACGCGAGCCCGGCTCAAAACAGATTCATATTACCCACGATTTCAGCGCGCTGTACGTACAGGCCGACAGGCTGTGGCTGGAGCAGGTGCTGCATAATTTGTTAAACAACGCGATTCAGGCCCAGGCGAACAATCCGCAGGGCTGGGTACACATTACCAGTGAAGCGGCAGGCTACCGGGTGAAAGTCACGCTGACCGATGGCGGCCCCGGCTTGAGTTCCGAAGCCCTAAAGCTCGCCCTGATGCCGCTGTTCAGCGAACGCGAGGGCGGATTGGGTCTTGGTCTGACGCTGAGCGATTCGCTCATGACCCGCATGAACGGCAGCCTTGAGCTGGCGAACGCGCCGGGCGGCGGGGCACAAATTAGTTTGTGGCTTATAAGAGAGAAATAACTATCGATGGAAAAGCATATCTATGTCGTCGATGACGATGCCTCAATTCGGGAGTCGCTCTCTTTTCTGTTCTCCACCCTCGGTTGGACAACGCAGAATTTCGACTCGATTGATGCCTTTAGTGCGGCCTGCGCGCCCGACAGGATGTTGACGGGATGTCTGTTGCTGGACATGCGAATGCCGGGCAGTAGCGGCCTGACCTGGCTTGAACAGAACAGTGCCTCACATCCGCTGCTGCCTGTGGTGATGATGACCGGTCACGGCTCTATCGACGCCTGCCGTCGGGCATTTCATCACGGCGTTTTTGAATTTTTCACCAAACCGCTGGATGCCGATCGGCTGATCGAAACGGTACATTTAGCCTTTGCCGAAAGCGAAACCCGCTCGCACGCCTGGCAGGAACACGTCCAGGCCAAACAGCTTTTCGCCCAACTGACCGCCCGCGAAACGGATGTGCTGCACGAGTTAATGACCGGGGCCAGCAACAAAGAGGTGGCGGTGCGTCTGGCCCTGTCGACGCGAACCGTCGAGGCGCACAGAGCGGCCATTTTTAACAAACTTGGCGTCAGCAGTCTGGTGCAGGCGATCCGCGAATACGACAAGCTGCACCAGGTATAATTACCAGGATCGCTGCGTATTCCCCCGAATTACGCAGCCTGTTCTGCGTTGTTAGGATGATGACCAACAACAACGAGGAACAACGCCATGAACAAACTCATCATCACCGCTGCATTGCTTGCCGGTTTCGCTACCACTGCTGCGCAGGCCGAATCCCTGAGCCAGAAAAATATCTCTCTGGCCCAGGCCAATAGCCTGGCGCAGGAAGCCATCAAATCCTGCACCGCGAACAACTATCAGGTAACGGTAACCGTGGTCGACCGCGCGGGTGTGGTCAAAGCCGTTCAGCGTACCGATAACGCCGGGCCGCACACCGTGAAGGCCAGCGAAATGAAAGCCTTTACAGCCCTGAGCATGAAGAATGCCAGTGGTAAAGTGATGGAAGCAGCCCAGAGCAACGCGGGTGCGCAGAATTTACGTGATATCCCAGGCCTGTTATTGCTGGCCGGTGGATTACCGGTCAAAGACGGGAATGAGGTGATCGGGGCTATCGGTATCGGCGGTGCGCCGGGTGGCAATCTGGACGAAGCTTGTGCGCAAGCGGCACTGGATAACGTTAAACTCTAAGATCTGTTTGTGTCGGGTGGCGCTACGCTGACCCGACCCACTGCTTTATTGGTGTCGGGTAGCGCTGCGCTGACCCGACTACAACTTAGCCCTGATGCGGCATCAGGCCTGGCTGTGCGACAACGGCAGGCCGAGTGCTGGACAGTGCGCCTTCATCAGCTTTAATGCTGCCGGAGTTGGCGGCCCAAACGCCTTCCTGAGTTTTAGAGATAGCCTGATGCTGCGCATTCAGGTCCTCGCCCATGGCCGCGATATGCGTGGTTTCAGTACCACCGCTGTTATCCGCCCACGGGATAACCGGATCGTCGGCCAATGCCAGGCCAGAAAACAGCGTCGTTGCCAGGATTGCGGTAGTCAGAAAAGTTTTCATGCTGCACCTCATTTATAGTTTTTACCCTATAAGTTTACCTCGTGATTATAATCATAGTAACCAATAGATGTGCACAGATGTTTACGTAGAAATGTTTTTAAATAAACAACTTAGCTCCAAACCTTGTCCTGACTGGTTTGTTGCAGACATAAAAAAAGCGGCCCTAAGGCCGCTTCTTACATTCAGAAAACTTATTTCTTTTTCGCTTTCGGGTTCGGCAGGTCGGTGATGCTACCTTCGAACACTTCTGCCGCCAGACCCACGGACTCATGCAGAGTCGGGTGAGCATGGATGGTCAGAGCGATGTCTTCTGCATCACAGCCCATTTCGATAGCCAGACCGATTTCGCCCAGCAGCTCGCCGCCGTTGGTACCGACAATCGCACCACCGATAACACGGTGAGTTTCTTTGTCGAAAATCAGTTTGGTCATACCGTCTGCGCAATCGGAAGCGATAGCACGGCCAGAAGCAGCCCACGGGAAGGTGGCGGTTTCGTAGCTGATACCTTTCTCTTTCGCTTCTTTCTCGGTCAGACCGACCCAGGCAACTTCTGGCTCAGTGTAGGCGATAGATGGGATCACTTTCGGATCGAAGTAGTGCTTCATGCCGGCGATAACTTCAGCGGCAACGTGACCTTCGTGAACACCTTTGTGTGCCAGCATTGGCTGACCGACGATATCGCCGATAGCAAAGATGTGCGGCACGTTAGTGCGCAGCTGCTTGTCAACGCGGATGAAGCCACGGTCGTCGACTTCCACGCCTGCTTTGCCTGCGTCGAGGTTTTTACCGTTCGGCACACGACCGATAGCCACCAACACCGCGTCGTAACGCTGCGCTTCAGCAGGGGCTTTTTTGCCTTCCATGGAAACGTAAATACCGTCTTCTTTCGCTTCAACGGCAGTCACTTTGGTTTCCAGCATCAGGTTGAATTTCTTGCTGATGCGCTTGGTGAAGACTTTTACTACGTCTTTGTCGGCAGCCGGGATAACCTGGTCAAACATTTCAACCACGTCAATCTCTGAACCCAGCGAATGGTACACGGTACCCATTTCCAGACCGATGATACCGCCACCCATGACCAGCAGGCGTTTCGGTACGGTTTTCAGTTCCAGAGCGTCGGTGGAATCCCATACGCGCGGATCTTCATGCGGAATGAACGGCAGTTCGATCGGACGGGAACCCGCCGCGATGATCGCGTTGTCGAAGTTGATCACGGTTTTGCCGTTTTCGCCTTCCACTTCCAGCGTGTTAGCACCGGTGAATTTACCCAGACCGTTGACCACTTTCACTTTACGGCCTTTGGCCATACCAGCGAGGCCGCCGGTCAGCTGGGTGATCACTTTTTCTTTCCAGGTACGAATCTTGTCGATATCGGTTTTCGGCTCGCCGAAGACGATACCGTGCTCAGCCAGCGCTTTGGCTTCTTCGATAACTTTCGCAACGTGCAGCAGTGCTTTAGAAGGGATACAGCCGACGTTCAGACAAACACCACCGAGGGTGCTGTAACGCTCGACGATGACGGTTTCCAGACCTAAATCAGCGCAACGGAAGGCAGCGGAATAGCCTGCCGGGCCTGCCCCAAGTACCACGACCTGAGTTTTGATTTCAGTACTCATCATGACCTCTGTAATTTATTTCCGGCGGTCCCTGGTCTTTAACGCCCATTGCCACCGGGACGTTCTATCCGCCCGTATTTTACAAAATTGTTAACAATTTTGAAACAACAAACGGCAAACGATTTGTCTTTTGCAGCGATAACCTCATGGTGCGCAATGAGATTACCAGAAAAAAGCCGGCCGATTGGCCGGCTTTTTCGCTTACATCACCAGGCGGCGAATGTCAGCCAGGGTGTTGTTGATGATGGTAATGAAGCGTGCACCATCAGCCCCGTCGATCACGCGGTGGTCGAAGGAGAGAGACATCGGCATCATCAGACGCGGAACGAACTCTTTACCATTCCACACCGGCTCCATCGCCGACTTGGACACACCGAGGATAGCCACTTCCGGCGCGTTAACGATAGGCGCGAAGTGAGTTGTCCCGATGCCGCCCAGGCTAGAGATGGTGAAGCAGCCGCCCTGCATTTCGCCAGCGGTCAGCTTGCCATCACGGGCTTTCTTGGAGATAGCCATCAGCTCGCGAGACAGTTCGGTGATGCTCTTCTTGTTCACATCTTTAAAGACTGGAACAACCAGACCATTCGGGGTATCAACCGCCACACCGATGTTGATGTATTTCTTCAGCGTCAGCTTCTGACCGTCTTCGGACAGGGAGCTGTTGAAGCGAGGCATCTGCTCCAGCGCGGTTGCAACGGCTTTCATAATGAAGACCACTGGGGTGAATTTCACGTCCAGTTTGCGCTTAGCGGCTTCTTCGTTCTGCTGTTTGCGGAACGCTTCCAGATCGGTGATATCGGTTTTGTCGAAGTGCGTAACGTGCGGGATCATCACCCAGTTACGGCTCAGGTTCGCACCAGAGATTTTCTGGATGCGGCCCATTTCCACTTCTTCGATTTCACCAAACTTGCTGAAGTCAACCTTCGGCCATGGCAGCATGCCCGGCAGACCACCACCGGTGGCAGCGGCAGGTGCAGACTCAGCGCGTTTGACGGCGTCTTTCACGTAGGCCTGAACGTCTTCGCGCAGGATACGGCCTTTACGACCGGTGCCTTTCACTTTCGCCAGGTTCACGCCGAATTCGCGCGCCAGACGGCGGATCAGCGGAGTCGCGTGGATGTAAGCGTCGTTCTCAGCGAACTCAGATTTGCCTTCTGCTTTCGCCGCAGGTGCTGCAGCCGGAGCCGCTTTTGCCTGAGCCGGCGCCGCAGCAGCTGGTGCAGCCGCCGGAGCTGCGCCTTCAACTTCGAAGACCATGATCAGAGAACCCGTAGACACTTTGTCGCCGGTGCTGATTTTGATTTCTTTTACGGTACCTGCGAACGGAGCCGGAACTTCCATTGAAGCCTTGTCACCTTCAACGGTTATCAGTGACTGCTCAGCGGCAACTTTGTCGCCCACTTTCACCATCACTTCGGTCACTTCAACTTCGTCACCGCCGATGTCCGGTACGTTAACGTCTTTCGCGCCGGTTGCAGCCGGAGCCGCAGCGGCGGCCTGAGCAGGCGCAGCAGCCGGTGCTTCACCCGCCACTTCGAAGACCATGATCAGGGAACCGGTAGACACTTTGTCGCCGGTATTGATTTTGATCTCTTTCACGATGCCCGCGAACGGAGCCGGGACTTCCATTGAGGCTTTGTCGCCTTCAACGGTGATCAGCGACTGTTCTGCGGCAACGGTATCGCCCACTTTGACCATGATTTCGGTGACTTCAACTTCGTCGCCGCCGATATCCGGTACGTTAACGTCTTTCGCCGCAGCCGCAGCTGGGGCAGCAGCAGGTGCCGCTTCTTTCTTCTCTTCTGCCTGAGCAGGTGCTGCAGCAGCAGCACCGTCGGCGGAATCGAAAATCATGATAAGTTTGCCGGTCTCGGTTTTGTCACCGACAGAGACTTTGATCTCTTTAACGATGCCAGCCTGTGGAGACGGAACTTCCATAGAGGCTTTGTCGCCTTCTACGGTGATCAGCGACTGTTCTGCTTCAACTTTGTCGCCAACTTTGACCAGAATCTCGGTGATTTCAACTTCATCAGCCCCGATGTCCGGCACATTGATTTCGATAGCCATTCTTCTTTTACCTCTTACGCCAGACGCGGGTTAACTTTATCTGCATCGATGTTGAACTTGGTGATTGCTTCCGCCACCACTTTCTTGTCGATTTCGCCACGTTTAGCCAGTTCGCCCAGGGCTGCAACCACCACATAAGAAGCATCAACTTCGAAGTGGTGACGCAGGTTTTCACGGCTGTCAGAGCGACCAAAGCCGTCGGTACCCAGTACGCGGTAATCATCAGCCGGTACGTAAGTACGAACCTGTTCAGCAAACAGTTTCATATAGTCAGTCGATGCCACTGCCGGCGCGTCGTTCATCACCTGAGCGATGTACGGAACGCGTGGTGTTTCCATCGGGTGCAGCATGTTCCAGCGCTCACAGTCCTGACCGTCACGGGCCAGTTCGGTGAAGGAGGTGACGGAGTACACGTCAGAGCCCACGCCGTAGTCTTTCGCCAGGATCTGCGCTGCTTCACGAACGTGACGCAGGATAGAACCGGAGCCCAGCAGCTGAACTTTACCTTTGCTACCTTCAACGGTTTCGAGTTTGTAGATACCTTTACGGATACCTTCCTCAGCACCTTCCGGCATCGCCGGCATGTGGTAGTTTTCGTTCAGGGTGGTGATGTAGTAGAACACGTTCTCTTGTTTCTCACCGTACATGCGAACCAGACCGTCATGCATGATGACAGCAACTTCGTACGCGTAAGACGGGTCGTAAGAGATACAGTTCGGGATAGTCAGAGACTGAATATGGCTGTGACCATCTTCGTGCTGCAAACCTTCGCCGTTCAGCGTAGTACGACCGGAGGTACCGCCGACCAGGAAGCCACGAGCCTGCTGATCGCCAGCCTGCCAGCACAGATCGCCGATACGCTGGAAGCCGAACATTGAGTAGTAGATGTAGAACGGGATCATTGGCAGGTTGTTGGTGCTGTAAGAGGTCGCAGCAGCCAGCCAGGATGCGCCAGCACCCAGTTCGTTGATACCTTCCTGCAGGATCTGACCTTTCTCGTCTTCTTTGTAATACGCTACCTGCTCACGGTCCTGCGGGGTGTACTGCTGGCCGTTGGAGCTGTAGATACCAATCTGACGGAACAGACCTTCCATACCGAAGGTACGCGCTTCATCGGCGAGGATTGGAACCAGACGGTCTTTGATAGACGGGTTCTTCAGCATCACGTTCAGGGCACGCACGAAAGCGATGGTGGTGGAGATCTCTTTGTTCTGCTCTTCGAGCAGCTGAGAGAAATCAGCCAGCGCAGGCATTTCCAGTTTCTCGGTGAAGTTCACCTGGCGGCTCGGCAGGTAGCCGTGCAGTTTCTGACGCTGAGCGTGCAGATAGGTGTGTTCTTCAGAACCTTCAGGGAAGGTAACGTACGGCAGTTTTTCGATGTCAGCATCGGATACCGGCACGTTGAAACGATCGCGGACGTAGCGTACGCCGTCCATGTTCATTTTCTTCACCTGGTGAGCGATGTTTTTGCCTTCGGCAGTTTCGCCCATGCCATAACCTTTAACGGTATGAGCCAGGATAACGGTCGCTTTGCCTTTGGTGTCCTGCGCGTTTTTCAGTGCAGCGTAGACTTTCTTCGGATCGTGACCACCACGGTTCAGGGCCCAGATCTGCTCGTCAGTCCAGTCAGCAACCAGGGCAGCGGTCTCCGGATATTTACCGAAGAAGTGCTCACGCACGTAGGCGCCGTTTTTGGATTTGAAGGTCTGATAATCGCCATCAACGGTTTCGTTCATCAGCTGAATCAGCTTACCGCTGGTGTCTTTACGCAGCAGCTCATCCCAACGACCGCCCCACATGACTTTCACCACGTTCCAGCCAGCGCCGCTGAAGATGCCTTCCAGTTCGTTAACGATTTTGCCGTTACCGGTGACCGGGCCATCGAGGCGCTGCAGGTTACAGTTGATGATGAAGCACAGGTTGTCCAGTTTGTCGCGGGTCGCGATGGTGATTGCGCCTTTGGATTCTGGCTCATCCATCTCACCGTCGCCCAGGAAGGCGTAAACGGTCTGCTGCGAAGTATCTTTCAGGCCACGGTGTTCCAGATATTTCAGGAATTTAGCCTGGTAGATAGCACCGATTGGGCCCAGACCCATGGAAACGGTCGGGAACTGCCAGAATTCTGGCATCAGTTTCGGGTGTGGGTAAGAAGACAGACCGTTGCCGTGAACTTCCTGACGGAAGTTGTTCATCTGCTCTTCGGTCAGACGACCTTCAAGGAAAGCACGTGCGTAAACGCCCGGAGAGATGTGGCCCTGGAAGTACACCAGATCGCCGCCGTCTTTGTCGTTGCGCGCACGGAAGAAGTGGTTATAGCACACTTCATAAATGGTTGCAGAAGACTGGAAGGAGGACATGTGGCCACCCAGTTCCAGGTCTTTCTTGGACGCGCGCAGAACGGTCATGATCGCGTTCCAGCGGATAGCAGAACGAATGCGACGTTCCAGATCCAGATTACCCGGGTATTCCGGTTCATCTTCAACGGCAATCGTGTTCACATAATTGCTTGCCCCGGCACCAGCTGCCACGTTCACACCGCCTTTGCGGGCTTCGGAAAGCAGTTGATCAATAAGATACTGAGCACGCTCAACACCTTCTTCACGGATGACCGATTCGATCGCCTGTAGCCAGTCGCGAGTTTCGATCGGATCCACGTCATTTTGTAAACGGTCTGACATGGGGGGTATTCCTTATCTATTCGTTGATTAGTCTGGAACCTGTCCCATTGCGCTTTCTGCCCTGCATATTTCGGTTGTCTCTTTGTTGGCTGCGCTTCCTCACCCCAGTCACATAGATTGCTATGTTCCAGGGGATTCGCGCACTTGCCGCCGCGATACATCCCGAACTATTTTGAGCGACGAAAAGCGCAATAAGACAGGTTCTGCGTTTAGTTGCCGCGCTCTAAAAACTGGCGCTTAAAAATAGGTGTTGCTAGTCCTTTCGTTGCTGTAGGCGGCGTAGCGAACGGTCTCGACGACTTTGCTCACGGCTGCGGTCCAGCAAGATTTCCTCAATGAAGGCCAGGTGACGGTGCGAGGCTTCACGCGCCTGCTCCGGCTCTCTGGCCATTATCGCCTCGAAAACTCGGGTGCGATGGCTGCTGACCAGCGGAAGCATTTCCCGGCGGGCATACAGCAATTCAAAGTTCTGTCGAACGTTCTGTGCAAGCATGGGTTCCATGCAGCGTAGCAGATGGAGTAAGACCACATTATGGGCAGCTTCGGTGACGGCAATTTGATACTGGACGACAGCGCTGGATTCGGCATCAAGATCGCCAGACTGCTGTGCGATTTCAATCGCCCGGTGCAGCTCGCGGATGCGCGTACGGTCTTCTTCGTTACTGCGTAATGCAGCATAGTACGCGGCAATGCCTTCCAGCGCGTGGCGTGTTTCCAGCAGGTCAAACTGGGATTCAGGGTGGTCGGAGAGCAATTCTACCAGCGGATCGCTGAAGCTCTGCCAAAGGCTACTTTGCACAAAGGTACCGCCGCCCTGGCGACGAAGCAGTAGGCCCTTCGCTTCGAGACGTTGAATCGCCTCACGCAGAGAGGGACGAGAAACGTCGAACTGTTTAGCCAGCTCGCGTTCAGGTGGAAGTTTTTCACCGGGGCGCAGCGTCCCCTCAAGAATCAAAAACTCCAGCTGCTGCTCAATCACATCGGATAATTTTGGTTGGCGGATTTTGCTGTAGGCCATGGTTCCCTGTCTCAAGCCATTTACCCGGAGTCAATTGGTCTTACCAATTCATGGTTCGTGACGGTAAAGTAACAAAGTATTCACCTTCTGTCCATACAGGTTTTGATTGAAATCAGTAAACCGGGCACATTTTAACAACCTTACAGAAGGCATGTTTCAGAACTGCAACTTAGAACATATTTTACGTTTACCCACAAAGAGGGAGATTTAACCTGCGCGAAACGAAAAAGTTTCGCCTCTCTGCATTTACAGTTGCTTTCTTTTTATGCAACTCGTCAGCATCCCTGCACAAAGCAGGTGCATTCGGCCGCACTTACCACTATTCTTCCAGCTGCGGAAGACTCACACGCAACTTTCAGCCATCCGCTATGTAAAAAATAATGTACAGGATATGGAAGTTCATAATGACACACGCTGAGAACCCATTGGGTTCTTAAAAAGCGTAGAAAAATTAATCACTCACGAGGTTTCATAATGGAAGGTCAACAGCAAGGCGAACAGCTGAAGCGCGGCCTGAAAAACCGCCACATTCAGCTGATTGCGCTGGGTGGAGCTATCGGAACGGGCCTGTTTCTGGGCAGCGCCTCCGTTATTCAATCCGCAGGGCCGGGGATCATTCTCGGTTACGCGATAGCAGGGTTCGTGGCCTTTCTGATTATGCGTCAGTTAGGTGAAATGGTCGTTGAAGAGCCGGTCGCAGGTTCCTTTAGCCACTTTGCCTACAAATACTGGGGCAACTTTGCCGGTTTCGCATCCGGCTGGAACTACTGGGTGCTGTATGTCCTGGTGGCGATGGCTGAACTGACGGCAGTCGGGAAATACATCCAGTTCTGGTGGCCTGAAATCCCGACCTGGGCATCAGCAGCGGTGTTCTTTGTGGCAATTAACCTCATTAACCTGACCAACGTGAAAGTGTTCGGGGAGATGGAGTTCTGGTTTGCCATCATCAAAGTTGTCGCGGTAGTGGCGATGATCCTGTTCGGTGGCTGGCTACTGTTCAGCGGCAATGGTGGCCCACAGGCAACCGTGCGCAACCTGTGGGAACAGGGCGGCTTCCTGCCGCATGGCATCCAGGGGCTGGTGATGATGATGGCGATCATCATGTTCTCCTTTGGCGGCCTTGAGCTGGTCGGCATTACCGCCGCCGAAGCCGATGACCCGCAGAAGAGCATCCCGAAAGCCACCAATCAGGTTATCTACCGTATCCTGATTTTCTATGTAGGCTCGCTGGCCGTTCTGCTGTCACTGCTGCCGTGGACCCGCGTCACCTCTGACACCAGCCCGTTCGTGCTGATTTTCCACGAGCTGGGGGACACCTTCGTGGCGAACGCCCTGAACGTGGTGGTACTGACTGCCGCGCTGTCGGTCTACAACAGCTGCGTCTATTGCAACAGCCGGATGCTGTTCGGCCTGGCCCAGCAGGGCAATGCCCCGAAAGCGCTGACCAAAGTCGACAAGCGTGGTGTACCGGTAAACACGATTCTGGTGTCTGCGGTGTTCACCGCACTGTGCGTGCTGATCAACTACCTGGCACCGGAATCGGCCTTCGGTCTGCTGATGGCGCTGGTGGTTTCTGCGCTGGTCATCAACTGGGCGATGATTAGCCTGGCGCACATGAAGTTCCGTCGGGCGAAGCAGCAGCAGGGCCTGAGCACTCGCTTCCCTGCCCTGTTCTATCCGCTGGGAAACTGGATTTGCCTGTTTACCGTTGCCGCAGTGCTGGTCATCATGCTGATGACGCCGGGCATGGCCATATCCGTATATCTGATCCCAGTGTGGATTGTGATTCTGGGCATTGGCTATCTGGTTAAACAGAGAGGGGCGAAAGCCGTTCGCGCGTAATCCCATCCTCTCTTACTACGCTGATTATCCACATGGTGTAGCGGCTGAAAACCGCTACACCAGCATGTTACGCGCTTCACACTTTCCTCCCCACAGCTGATTTATCCATATCATCACCGCATTCCTGCTACGCATTTTTTTGAAAGCCTGCGAATAATCATCTGCATATCTCATTGCGGAGAAGTGTCGATGGACAACAACAAATTATCGGTAAAAGAAAAGATCGGCTACGGAATGGGCGACGCGGGATGCAACATCATCTTCGGCGCCATTATGTTGTTTGTTAACTATTTTTATACGGATATTTTCGGTTTAGCCCCGGCGCTGGTCGGGGTGTTACTGCTCTCAATTCGCGTCATCGACGCGGTGACGGACCCGATTATGGGGGCAATGGCGGACCGCACCCGCAGTAAATATGGTCGTTTTCGGCCGTGGCTACTGTGGATTGCCTTCCCCTACGCGCTGTTCAGCGTGCTGATGTTCACCACCCCGGAATGGAGTTACAGCAGCAAGGTTATCTATGCCTTCGTGACCTACTTCCTGCTGTCGATAACCTATACGGCGATCAACATTCCTTATTGTTCGCTCGGGAGCGTTATCACCAACGATCCGAAAGAGCGCGTGGCGTGTCAGTCCTATCGCTTCGTGATGGTCGGCATTGCCACCCTGTTGCTGTCGCTGACCTTACTGCCAATGGTCGACTGGTTTGGCGGCGATAACAAAGCCAAAGGCTATCAAATGGCGATGACCGTGCTGGCGTTTATCGGCATGTGTATGTTCCTGTTCTGCTTTGCCACCGTGCGTGAACGCGTGCGTCCGGCGGTGCAAACCAACGATGAACTCAAGCGTGATCTTAAAGACGTGTGGAAAAACGATCAGTGGGTGCGCATCCTGCTGCTGACCCTGTGCAATGTCTGCCCGGGCTTTATCCGCATGGCGGCGACCATGTACTACGTTACCTGGGTAATGCAACAGAGCACCCATTTCGCCACGCTGTTTATCAGCCTCGGCGTGGTCGGGATGATGATCGGCAGTATGTTAGCGAAGGTATTGACCGACCGCTGGTGCAAACTGCAGGTGTTCTTCTGGACCAACATTGCGCTAGCGATTTTCTCCTGCGCCTTCTACTTCTTCGATCCGCACGCCACGATGATGATCATGGTGCTCTATTTCCTGCTCAACATCCTGCATCAGATCCCTTCCCCGCTGCACTGGTCGCTGATGGCCGATGTGGACGACTATGGCGAATGGAAAACAGGTAAACGCATCACCGGCATCAGCTTCTCCGGCAACCTGTTCTTCCTGAAAGTCGGGCTGGCGGTCGCCGGGGCGATGGTCGGGTTCCTGCTCTCCTGGTATGGTTATGATGCGGGCGCGAAAGCACAAGGCCCGGATGCGCTCAACGGGATCGTGCTGCTGTTCAGCGTCATCCCTGGCGTCGGTTATCTGATTACCGCCGGGGTCGTTCGCCTGCTGAAAGTGGATCGGGAATTAATGAAACAGATCCAGGCCGATCTGGAAAAACGTCGTCAGAACTATCGCGAACTGAGTGAATATCAACAACAGGCAGAGCTGGTGAGGAAACCACAATGAACAATTGGCCTAACCCGTTTATCGAGCAGCGTGCGGACCCATTTATTCTGCATCACGAGGGGGCGTATTACTTCATCGCCTCAGTACCGGAATATGACCGGCTGGAAATCCGCCGCGCCGCTGACATCGCCGGTTTACGCACTGCTGAACCGGTAGTGGTCTGGCGTAAACCCGATAGCGGCCCGATGAGCCAGCTAATTTGGGCGCCGGAACTGCACTGCATTGACGGCACCTGGGTCATCTATTTTGCCGCCACGCACACCCATGACCTTGATGAATTGGGGATGTTCCAGCATCGGATGTTCGCGCTGACCTGTGACGATGCCGACCCGCTGACCGGTGCGTGGCAAGAAAGAGGCCAGGTGAAAACGCCGTTTGATACCTTCGCGCTCGACGCAACCACATTCATGCATCAGGGAAAGCAGTGGTATCTGTGGGCGCAAAAGGCGCCGGATATTGCCGGAAATTCCAATCTGTATCTGGCGGAGCTGGAAAATCCATGGACGCTGAAAGGCCAGCCGGTGATGCTCAGTAAACCCGAATTTGACTGGGAGTGTCGGGGCTTTCTGGTGAACGAAGGCCCGGCGGTGATTGTCCACGGCAACCGCCTGTTCGTCAGCTATTCTGCCAGCGCCACCGATGAGAACTACTGCATGGGCCTGTTATGGATTGATCTCGACGCCGACCCGATGCAGGCCAGCAACTGGCATAAATCACCGCAGCCGGTGTTCACCACCAGCTATGAAAATCGGCAATACGGCCCGGGCCATAACAGCTTTACCCAAACGCCAGACGGCCAGGATGTGCTGGTCTATCACGCCAGAAACTACACCGAAATCGAAGGCGACCCGCTGTATGACCCTAACCGCCATACCCGGTTGAAGCTCATCCACTGGCATGAAAACGGGATGCCTGACTTCGGCGTCCCGCATGCGGATTCGCTGTAAAACAGTGACCGACGCTCCTGACTCTTCAGGAGCGTTTTTTGGTGTAACAGCCCTCTTTTTTTGTCAGACCAATTATTTATTGTTATGTGACAACTTTCTCAATTGACAAAAAACATAACCATCAGAGCAAATATCTCAATAGTCAAATAAACCCCCAGTCCATAGAGTAAAAAATACACACTCATGCCTGGAGAGAAAAATGACAACACTCAGGAAATTATCCGTTGCCGAGAAAATTGGCTTCGGCATGGGCGATGCCGCATGTGGCATCGTTTATTCTTCGGTTACTATGTTCTTAACGTATTTTTATACCGATATTTATGGACTCTCGGCAGCAGCCGTCGGGGTAATGTTTCTGGTGACCCGTATTCTCGACGCCATTACCGATCCGTTAACGGGATTGGTCGCGGATCGGGTACGTACGCGCTGGGGCCATTTTCGGCCATGGTTGATTTGGTTCGCCATTCCTTACGCGGTATTGGCGGTATTAACCTTCACAACGCCAGACTTTGGCGCATCGGGTAAATTACTCTATGCCTATATCACCTATACGTTATTAATGCTGTGCTACACCTTTATCAATATTCCTTACTGTGCACTTGGCGGGGTGATTACAGCTGATGAAAAAGATCGTTTATCCGCGCAATCCTATCGCTTCACCATCTCTTCCCTTGCCGGTCTTGTGGTCTCGGTGGCGACTTTATTCTTAGTCGACTGGCTTGGAAAAGAGAATAAACAGTTTGGTTTCCAGGCCACAATGGCGATTATGGGGACCCTGGCCGTGATCATGTTATTTTTCTGCTTCTTCACAACGTCAGAACGTGTCCGTCCGACCAGTGAAAGCAACAACAGTATGATGGGCGATCTGCGTATTTTACTCGCCAACGATCAGTGGCGAATCGTGGCGATCATCACGTTCTTTTCCAGCATGGCGGGTGTGATGCGTAGCGCAGCGACGCTGTACTATGCCACCTATCTGATGTTGGGAGGCGTTGAAAGCGCAGCCGGAACGGCAATGAAATCAGCGTTTGTTTCCACCAGCGTCATCGGGACCATTATCGGCAGTATCGCCGCGGGTTATTTAGCACAGCGCTATCGGGCGGTGTCACTGTTCAAAAATATTAACTTACTCCTGGTCATCATCGGCGTCGTGATGTTCTTTGTCCCGCCCACCTGGCTGGCAGTTGTCTTCCCACTCTATTTCCTGGTCGGTTTTTTCCATCAAATGTATCAGCCTTTTAAATGGAATATGATGGCCAACGCCGCTGATTACGGCGAATGGAAATTTGGGCGCCGTATTACTGGCCTCTCTTTTTCCGGTAACTTATTTGCTTTAAAAATGGGGATGGCCGTAGCCGGTGCATTTGTCGGTTTTTCTCTCGGCTGGTTTGGTTATCAGGCGGGTGTACCAACCCAAACGACACTCGCCACCACTGGGATAATCAGCTTATTAACCATTGGACCGTCCATTTCCTATTTCATCCTGTACTGGTTAAGCCGTTTTTATACCCTTGACGATCAGATGATGAGCAAAATACAGCGTGAACTGGCGCTGCGTCAGCAGGCAAATGCTACCAGCCCGATTAGCGAATCCCCTGTAATGGTGAAAAATATCACCGAGCCAATGACCACCACCGGAGAGAATCATCATGCCTAATCACACTGCACGCCCCGGATACTATAAAAATCCGATTCTGCATGCCGATTATTCTGACCCTGACATTGTGCGTGCAGGTGATGATTTCTATATGGTGGCCTCCAGCTTTAATCATTTTCCCGCACTGCCTATTTTGCACTCACGGGATTTAGTCAACTGGACCATTATTAATCACGTCTTTTCCACCTTTAACGATGCGACCTACGACACCATGCAGCCTGGAAAAGGCGTTTGGGCGCCGTCGATTCGCCATCACGACGGTAAATTTTGGGTCTTTTTCAGTACGCCTGATGAAGGCATCTTTATGTCCTGCACGACCGACCCCCATGCAGAATGGAGTGCCCCCCACTGCGTCAAATTGGCGAAAGGCTGGATAGACCCTTGTCCGCTGTGGGACGACGATGGCCGCGCCTGGCTGGTTCATGCTTTCGCCCATAGCCGCACCGGCAGAAAACATCAGTTGCAGCTGATGGAAATGTCGCCTGATGGCCGCTCTCTGCTTGATGACGGGCAAATTATTTACGATGGTGCACTGGACAACCCCACCCTTGAAGGGCCGAAGTTCTACAAACGCAACGGTTGGTATTACATCTTTGCACCAGCAGGAGGGGTGGAAACCGGCTGGCAGTCGGTACTGCGGGCCAGAAGCGTGCAGGGGCCATGGGAGGCGCGCATCGTTTTGCAACAGGGCGAAACCCATGTTAACGGCCCTCATCAAGGCGGCTTTGTTGAACTGGAAAACGGCGAATGCTGGTTCATACATTTTCAGGATGCCGACCTCTACGGGCGCATTGTCCACCTACAACCGATGCACTGGCAGACGGACGACTGGCCGTTTATCGGCAAGCAGCAAGCAACAGATGCTCCCGGGCAACCAGTGATTGAATACCCGTTGCCCTCGGTGGCGCAACATCCTCAGGGCTATCTTAATCCACAAACCAGCGATGATTTCGCCCGTGGATATCCCGGACGACAATGGCAGTGGCAGGCCCAGCCACAGGCAGATTGGCTACAACCGACGCTCAACGCCCTGGCGCTGACCTGCCAGCCAATGCGCGAATATCAGGGCGAACTGGCGCTCTATAGCCAGCCAAACCTGCTGTTGCAAAAATTCCCGGCGCGTGAATTCTGCGTCACCACCGTTTTAAGCGCGGGTTTTCAGCATGAGGGTGAACTCAGCGGACTGATTGTGTATGGAGAACGCTATGCAACGCTTGCGCTTTCTCAGTGCAAAGGACAACGTAAAATCGTGCTGATCGCTGCGTGGATGAGTGATACCGGCAGGCTACATCAGCAACAGCGTGACATTGCCGACTGGCCGTCCAACGCACCGCTATGGCTTAGAGTAGAGGTTAAATCAGGCGGCCTGTGTTATTTCAGCTACAGCGAGAATGCCAAGGACTGGCAGGCCGTCACGCCCTATTTTGCTGCTGGAAAAGGCAAATGGGTGGGGGCTAAAGTAGGCGTTTTTGCCGCCGCGAATCAACATTCGTCCCTCCCAGGCACAGGCGTTTTCTCGCGTTTTGCGGTAGATGTCTAAATTGATTGTCGTCCGGTAGCCGACGTTCATTGAGAGGCAGAAATGCCTCTCCTTTTCTTAAAATCACATCTTATGAGATCTATTATAATTACCTGAATGAAACCCCTTACTTAACCCCGTATTAATACCGCCTAACACACTGAATCCCATTATTCAACTTATTAATAAAATAATATCCGTAATCATTCTGCATACTTGATTTGGCGATGACGGGAAAACATACTTTCTGCCACACTCAAAATATTAAATGCATCCCGATTTCATTGCTTACTGAGGCATCATGAATATTAAGGCATTAATTAATATATTATTGGCATCAATTTCACTCTCTTTTATTGTTGATGCTTCCGCTAGTTCTCCCAAAGGAGGAACATTTAAATTTAATCAAAGCAACAATAACAATGGAAATGCACTCGATCCAATGGATATGCCACTCGCAATGCCCATTTCTGACTTTTTTGGCCGCAAGGAAGACGGGGAATGGGAAGTGGAGGATGGTGCCAATATCGCTGTGAATATTATGTATGTCGTTTCTGAGGGTTATGAAGACAGTAATTATGCAGATTATTATAACAGTGATTTCGCACTAAAAGGATATAACCCACGACAACCAGCTGAAGATGCGCTTAGTGAGGACAATGATGGCGCAGATGTACTTTCACTCAATGATGCCAAAACAAACCCCTTTATTTATGGGAAGGCAGCCGACCAGCCCGTAAATAATATAGCAGTCACAACCTGCCACGAATCAGTAACAGTAGAAGAATACACACCATCGTGTAGCTACTGGGCTAATGATTCTGATTACACGCGCTACGCAGATCTTTATCGCCAATATGGCAACAGATTACGTGTTGATACCGTACTCTTTCCCGCGATCGGCAGGCCGACTTTAGGCAAGCCCAGGCGAGATGTGACCGCCGATTCAGCCTATGGTGAAAGACAAGAAAGAATTATGTACTTCCCTCATCGTCATCTCGATTTGATTCATGTCGAAGCGCTGATCCTGAGAAGCGGTGGCGAGGCAGTGAATGATGAAATGGATCGACGGATTGTCACCTTTACCTACCGCCGTAACACATACAGTCCAACAAATACTATTTTCACATTATTTCGCAAGGATGATGTCCGTGACCCCGTCTACCCATACTATTCACCTTCATTATCATGGGGAGCGATTCATTCAGACAAGCCTTATATTTTTACTATCCCCTCACGAACTTTTTTGCCAGAAAAATTTGATATCCGGGATGTTGAAGCGATTCATACCCGCTTGTCAGGATTACGCCGCACAACTAACTGGGCGTGCCTTGCTGAGGATGACTCAGGCGCAGCAACCCCTGCCGGAAGGTATTGCTACGGCGAAGGTGATACCAACCATCATGAACTCTACCGCTCGAATGCTTATGTTTGTTTTTATGACCATAGCGTGAAGAAACTTCCCAGCGGGGCGGCACCTGAGAGATTATCGATATGTGGTGCGGATGGAAATACGGTAACTTCTTCGATGCCTCCTAAATATGATCCTGATGGCGAGCGTTAACCCCCCTGTTTAACGATAAGTCTATATAAAAAGGGGATGCCTGACTTCGGCATCCCCTCTACAGATTCTCAGGCTTAAACTAGCGCGCCGTATATCGTCAGCAACGCCATGATCACCACCACCGCGTACGACGCTTTCTTCGCCATCGACACCGCTGCTTTCGGCGTTTCAACCTTATCTACATGCGGCTCGCGGGCCAGTGAGAACTGAGCCAGTTGAGTCAGCACCTGATACTGCGAAGAATGACGATCGCCAAGCGAGGCGAACCAGGCGGGCAGCGCTTTTTCACCGTGACCAATCAGCGCATACACTACGCCAACCAGACGCACCGGCACCCAATCCAGCACGTGAAGAATGGCATCCACACCTGACTGCTGACGGTCCCGCGGGGTCTGATAACGCGCCAGCCAGCTTTGCCATGCACGCAGGAACGCATAGCCCATCAGCGTGGCAGGCCCAAACGGACCACCGACCACGAACCAGAACAGCGGTGCGAGATAGTAACGATAGTTAATCCACAGCAGCGCGTTTTGCAGTTCACGCAGGTACTCGCGCTCGTTGCAGCCGGGCGGCACGCCGTGGATTAACGTCAACTCACTGGCCATCGCATCACGGGCATGGGCGTCGTTACGCGACGCGGCTTTCAAATACGCATGATAGTGCAAGCGCACTTTACCCGCCCCGATGCACAACAGGCCAATCAGGATCCACACCACCAGCAGCGGCACATTAAACAGCACGCCAAACAACACCCGTTGGATCAGATACACAATCACCATCGCAACGAGGGTCATCAGCAGGGTGAGAGAAAAGGAGTAATTTTTGATACGGCGGAACAGGACTTCCAGGCGGTGATCAAGTTGCCAGTGTTCGCCCAGCTTGAACAAGCGCTCAGCAATCAGCACCAGTAACGTGGTAAACAGCGTCATGTTATCTCCTTATCTGACGGGTGGCTCACCAGAGCACGGAAGCGCGGCCAGTCAAACGCCGGGCCGGGATCGGTTTTACGTTCGGGCGCGATATCGTTATGACCGGCCATGTTGTTGGCGAGCGCCGGGTAGGCCGTCATCAACAGACGGGTCAACGCCGCAAGCTGTTGATATTGCGCATCGGTATAGGCCAGCGTATCGGTGCCTTCCAGCTCAATACCAATCGAGAAGTCGTTGCATTTTTCACGCCCTTTATAGCGCGACACGCCCGCATGCCAGGCGCGTTTATCGAATGGAACGTACTGCACAATTTCGCCATCACGACGGATCAGGCAGTGGGCCGACACGCGCAAATGTGCAATTTCAGCAAAAAACGGATGAGCATCCGGATCGATTGTTCCAGTGAATAATGCATCGATCCACGGGCCGCCAAATTCGCCGGGCGGTAAACTGATATTATGAACCACCAGCAACGTTGGTGCTTCATCATCCGGGCGGCAATCGTGATGCGGCGACGGAACCCGTCGGGCATTATCCAGCCAGCCACCGTGTAACTGCATGCGGACGCTCCTCATTCTATTCTATGGTGCAAAAATCCGGTTCAGAGTAGCATGTTTATAACTTATGATTCCTTACCATTTGGAGTTTTATCATGCCGCCTCGCCGCTACAATCCTGAGCAACGTCGTGACGCATTGCTGGAACGTATTAACCTCGATATTCCTGCTGCTGTAGCCCATGCGCTACGTGAAGATTTAGGCGGCGAAGTGAACGCCGGAAACGACATTACCGCCCAGTTACTGCCTGAAGATTCACATTCTCACGCCGTGGTGATCACCCGTGAAGCGGGCGTATTTTGCGGTAAACGCTGGGTGGAAGAAGTATTTATCCAGCTCGCCGGAGATGACGTCACTCTCACCTGGCATGTGGCGGATGGCGATTTGCTGACCGAGAATCAGCCGCTGTTTGAACTTCACGGCCCCTCACGCGTGCTATTAACTGGCGAACGCACCGCATTGAATTTCGTCCAGACGCTGTCCGGTGTGGCAAGCGTGGTGCGTCGATACGTCGATTTGCTTGAAGGCACAAAAACCCAGTTGCTCGACACCCGCAAAACCCTGCCCGGCCTGCGCACCGCGCTGAAATATGCAGTGCTGTGCGGCGGCGGCGCGAACCATCGCCTGGGCCTGTCGGACGCATTTTTGATTAAAGAAAACCACATCATCGCGTCGGGCTCCGTTCGCCAGGCGGTAGAAAAAGCCTTCTGGATGCACCCGGATGTGCCGGTTGAAGTTGAGGTCGAGAACCTGGAGGAATTACAGGCGGCCCTCAAAGCCGGAGCTGACATCATCATGCTCGACAACTTCGACACACCGTTGATGCGTGAGGCGGTGAAAATTACCCAGGGTCAGGCGCGGCTGGAAGTGTCTGGCAATGTGACCTTCGACACTATTCGTGAATTTGCCGAAACCGGGGTGGATTTCATTTCCGTCGGGGCGCTCACCAAGCACGTACAGGCCCTCGACCTGTCGATGCGCTTTAAATAACACCAGACGCGAGGGGGATTTACGATCCCCTTCGCAACCCGCTGCAACGCGACTGAAAATCGCGCGAAAGATCAGAAGCTCCCTTCCCAATTTCATTTTTCCCCTTCGCCAGCCGCCACGCCTGCTGCCAAAGTGCTCCCGTCAAACAAGGAGCGACTTATGGATAAACAATACGGATTCACCCTGATCGAGCTAATGGTAGTGATTGGCATAATTGCCATTCTCAGCGCCATCGGCGTTCCGGCGTATCAAAACTACCTGCGTAAAGCGGCATTAACCGACATGCTGCAAACCTTCATGCCCTATCGTACCGCGATTGAGCTGTGCGCCCTCGATCATGGCGGTACGACGGAGTGTGATGGTGGCAGTAATGGCATTCCTTCCCCGACGACCAGCCGCTATGTGTCAGGCATGGAGGTCGTACAAGGTTCCGTGACGCTGACCGGCCAGGAAAGCCTCACCGGGCTTAGCGTCACACTGAAACCGGCGTGGGATACACAAAACGGAATCACCGGCTGGCAGCGCACCTGCACGATCGCCAACGACAGTGCGCTAAAACAGGCCTGTGAAGACGTGTTCCGTTTTGATGCATCCTGAGGGCGCAATGATGACTAACCACCGGTTAACCACCCTCTGCCGACGCCACCATGCGGTGCTGCTCAGTAACGACGAGCAGATTTTGAGTATCGCCATTGTCGGGGCGCCGCCGAAAGAGTTGATGGACTCGCTGCGTTTTATGACACAAAAACGCATTGATATTGAATGCTGGGATCAGCCTCGAATGGACCAGCATCGGCATACCTCGCAGGATACGCATCTGCCCGCTGCCCATGATGACACGGGCAACGTTGTGGAACTGCTCAATCAGACCTTTCAGCAGGCATTACAGCAGCGTGCTTCCGACATTCATTTTGAACCAGGCGACACGGTACTGCGCGTCCGTCTGCGGGTTGACGGAGTGCTGCACCCGCTGCCCGATTTCTCGCCAACGCTCAGCGGGCCGTTGATAGCCCGGCTCAAAGTGTTGGGGAATCTGGACATCGCCGAGCGACGACTGCCGCAGGATGGACAATTTAGCGTCGACATTGCCGGGCGCAATGTCTCTTTTCGTATCGCCACCCTCCCCTGCCGCGGGGGTGAAAAGGTGGTGCTGCGCCTGCTACATCAGGTTAAACAGGCGCTGGATGTCACGGCGCTAGGCATGAATGCGTCGCAGCTGCAGACCTTTCACCAGGCGCTGAATCAACCCCAGGGCCTAATGCTGGTCACCGGCCCTACCGGTAGCGGAAAAACGGTCACCTTGTACAGCGCGCTTCAGGCACGAAACCGCCCGGAGATTAATTTATGCAGCGTGGAAGATCCGGTGGAGATCCCGCTCGATGGGATCAATCAGACGCAGTTCAATACCCGCGCGGGGCTGACGTTTCAGAACGTTTTGCGCGCCATGCTGCGCCAGGATCCTGACGTCGTCATGGTGGGCGAAATTCGCGATGCCGAAACCGCCGAAATTGCCATTAAGGCTGCACAAACCGGGCATCTGGTCCTCTCAACGCTGCATACCAACTCCACCACTGAAACGTTGATTCGGCTACAGCAGATGGGCGTCGCACGCTGGATGATTTCTTCAGCCCTGCTGCTGGTGATCGCCCAACGACTGGTCCGTCGCTTATGTCCCTATTGTCGGGCGCAGGACGGAGATTATGATGCACTCCCGGTCACCCTATGGCCCAGCGTTTTGCCGCACTGGCGGGCCAAAGGCTGTGACCGCTGTTATCACGGCTATCACGGACGCATTGCGCTGTTTGAAGTTCTCGCGATCACGCCCGCATTGAAACAGGCGATTGTCAGCGGAGCCAGCCCTGAGGAGGTCGAACAGTTGGCGCGTGCATCCGGCATGACAACGCTGTTCGAACATGGCTGTGAGGCCGTAACCCAAGGGCAGACCACCGTGGAAGAACTGCTGCGCGTGTTGGGTGTGCCGCATGGCGAGTAAACAGCTCTGGTACTGGCGCGGCCTCACGGCAGACGGGGATTCCCGGCAGGGCCTTGTCTGGGTCGAGGATAAGCTGGCAGCCCTGGAATGTGCCCGGGAAGACGGGGTGCATCCGCTGATGCTCAAACGTCGGGCGATTCGCCCCTCACAGTGGCGGGCACAGTACAGCAGTGAGCTCATGCAGCAACTGGCCACGCTGCTGCAGGCGGGACTAACGCTGTCGGAAAGTTTACACCTTCTGGCCGAGCAGCATCCCATTCCACAGTGGCAAGCCCTGATGCAGGATCTCGCCCGTCAACTGGCTCAGGGGCAGTCGCTTTCACTCGCCATGCAAGACTGGCCGGAGGCATTTCCGCCGTTGTATCACGCAATGCTCCAGGCTGGAGAAATGACCGGCAAGCTGGATTACTGCTGCGCTCATCTGGCGCGGCAACAGGAACAACAGCAGCGGCTGAGTCAAAAAGTCAAAAAAGCACTGCGCTACCCGCTGATGATCTTGCTGCTCGCAGTGTTGGTGGTAATTGGCATGAGTGTTTTTGTGCTGCCTGAGTTCGCCGCGATTTATCGCACCTTTAATACCCCGCTGCCGGTGCTGACCCGTTGGGTGATGGCGATGTCCTCGACGGTGCAGCAAGGGCTACCGCTGCTGGTCTGTCTGACTATCATGCCGTTTATCCTGCGTCCCATTTTGCAACGCAGCTCGCGCTGGCAGATGCTTCGCCCGCAGCTGTGGCTGGCATTGCCGATGGTATCAGGGCTGATTCGGGGACGAATGCTAAGCCAAATTTATACCGTGCTGGCCTTAACCCAGAACGCCGGGATCCCTTTTCTGCAAGGGCTTGAGAGCGTCGAAAAGACGCTGACCTGCCCGTGGTGGCGAAGCGTGATTCATCAGATGGGTGAATCCATCGCGCAAGGCAGCGCTATCTGGCAAGCAATGGCACAGCAGACGGTTTTTACACCGCTCTGTAAGCAACTGGTGAGAACCGGTGAAGTGTCTGGGTCACTGGATAAAATGTTAGAGAATCTGGCGCATTACCACAGTGAACAGACGCATCAGCAGGCGGATAACCTGGCGACGATTCTGGAACCGGTGATGTTACTGGTGACGGGGGTGATTATCGGAACGCTGGTGGTGGCAATGTATCTGCCCATCTTTCATTTGGGGGATGCTATCAGTGGGGGATAAACGCTGGCGCAAGAATTACGCCAGCGATTTACGGCATTACAGGCTGTTGAACACGCGGTTCTCTTGTTCCTGAACGCGGATGAAGGTCGTACGTTTGGTCAACTCTTTCAGGCGTGAAGCACCCACATAGGTACATGCTGAACGCAGGCCGCCCAGGATATCACGCGCGGTATTTTCGACCGGGCCACGCATCTTGAGCTTAACGGTTTTGCCTTCCGCTGCGCGGTATTTCGCAACACCACCAACGTGACGGTTCATTGCAGACTCGGAGCTCATGCCGTAGAACAGCATGAATTTCTCACCGTTCTCTTCTACGACGGTGCCGCCGCTTTCTTCATGCCCGGCCAACATCCCGCCCAGCATCACGAAATCTGCGCCGCCGCCGAAAGCTTTTGCCACATCGCCTGGCATGGTGCAGCCGCCATCACTGACGATCTGCCCGCCCAGGCCGTGCGCCGCATCAGCACATTCAATAACGGCAGAAAGCTGCGGATAGCCCACACCGGTCTTAACACGAGTGGTGCATACGGAACCTGGGCCAATGCCGACTTTAACGATATCCGCACCGGCCAGGATCAGCTCTTCACACATCTCGCCGGTCACTACGTTGCCTGCGCAGATGGTTTTGGTCGGCCAGGCTTCACGTGCTTTGGACAGGAACTGGACGAAGTGCTCGGAATAGCCGTTTGCCACGTCGATGCAGACAAAGTTCAGCGCCGGATTCAGGTTCAGGATCTGTTTGGTTTTATCGAAATCCGCATCGGAAGTACCGGTCGAAACCATGACATGTTTCAGAACATCGGCAGAAACGCTCCCTGCAAAGGCTTTCCAGTCTTCAACAGAGTAATGTTTGTGAACAGCGGTAAGAATACCAAAGGACGCCAGGGCTTTTGCCATCGCGAAAGTGCCGACGGTGTCCATGTTCGCTGCAATGATAGGAACGCCAGACCATTTCTGACCGGAATGCTTAAAGGTGTATTCGCGTTCCAGCTCAACTTCGGAACGACTTTTGAGGGTAGAGCGTTTAGGGCGGATAAGGACGTCTTTAAAACCTAACTTCAGATCTTCTTCGATACGCATGTACGGATTCCTGGGGTTAGAAGCAAAAATGGACTAAGCACAACTCCAGTGACGTTATCATACGCACTAATCATCCTGTCGCAAGACTGCGATTTTCACTTTTTTTACGCTACAATCGTACAAATTTACCTGGTGAACGGCGATTTTAACGTATGTCACTTTGGTGGCCGTCAGAGCTAAATTTAACCTTTTGATTTGTAGCGGTAATTCTTCACAGGACAGGGTGGTATGGGGTATACAGTGGCGTTAACAGGTGGCATCGGTAGCGGGAAAAGTACCGTCGCAAATGCTTTTGCAGACCTGGGAATTAACGTTATTGATGCCGATGTCATCGCCCGTCAGGTTGTTGAACCCGGAACCCCGGCATTGCAGGCTATCGTCAGTCGGTTTGGCGCAAAGATGTGTTTGCCTGATGGCAGCCTTAACCGTCGTCAGTTACGTGAGCGCATTTTCACCGATGCCGCAGAAAAATCCTGGCTTAATGCCCTTCTCCATCCTCTGATTCAGCAGGAAACACAGCGACAAATGCAGCAGGCGACTTCGCCTTATGTTCTGTGGGTAGTTCCGTTACTGGTGGAGAATCAACTCTGGCATAAAGCCGATCGCGTGTTGGTCGTGGATGTTTCTGAGGAAACACAGCTCTCACGAACCATTCAGCGAGACAATGTGTCAGAACAACATGCGAAACAGATCCTAGCCGCCCAGGTCACGCGCGAACAGCGTCTTGCCGTGGCGGATGACGTCATTGATAACAACGGCGCACCAGATGCCATTGCATTGGATGTAGCCCGCCTGCATGCCCGCTATCTGAAGCTGGCGCATCAGGCCGATTCACAGGAAAAATCGTAATGCACACCCACATCCTCTTTGAACATCCCCTGAATGAGAAAATGCGCACCTGGCTGCGTATCGAGTTTCTTGTTCAGCAGTTGAATTGCAATCTGCCCGTTCGCGATCACGCCAGCGCATTGCATTTTTTTAGAAATATCGGGGACTTACTGGATGTGTTCGAACGCGGTGAAGTTCGTACAGATTTATTGAAAGAACTGGAACGCCAGCAGCGCAAACTGAAACAGTGGGACGAAGTGCCAGGCGTCGACAAAGATCGCATTGAAGCGTTACGTCAACAGCTGAAAAACAGCAGTAGCATTCTGATGAGCGCCCCACGTGTGGGTCAGGTGCTGCGGGAAGATAAGCTGATTGGTCTGGTTCGCCAGCGTCTGAGTATTCCTGGCGGCTGCTGCAGCTTCGATTTACCGACGCTGCACATGTGGCTCCATGCCCCACAGGCGAAGCGCGATGCGCTGGTCACTCACTGGCTGGAAAGCCTGGCCCCGCTGAACCAGGCCCTGGATTTGATCCTCGACCTTATCCGTAACTCGGCGCAGTTCCGCAAGCACACCAGCCTGAATGGTTTCTTTCAGGATAACGGCGAAGACGCTGATTTGCTACGCCTTCAACTGGTGCTCGATGAACAGCTTTATCCGCAAATCTCCGGCCACAAGAGCCGCTTCGCCATTCGCTTCCTGCCACTCGACAGCGAAAATGGCACCGTGCCAGAACGTCTGGATTTCGAACTGGCCTGCTGCTAAGGAGACACTATGAGCGATATCATTACCGTAAACTGCCCGACCTGCGGCAAAAGCCTGGTCTGGGGCGAACAAAGTCCGTTCCGCCCCTTTTGCTGCAAACGCTGCCAGCTCATTGACTTAGGCGAGTGGGCCGCTGAAGAGAAGCGGATCCCAAGCTCTGGCGATTTGTCAGAAAGCGATGACTGGAGCGAAGAGCAGCTGCCTTAAGCCTGCTCGATCAGTTTCGCAATAACCGGTGCGTTGGCAGGCGGAAACTCGTCTGCCAACAAATCTTTCTGCGCAACCCAGCGTCCCGGCTGCCCTTCTTTGCCCCACGGCTCGCCCTGCCAGCTGTCTACCAACCAGAACCACAGCGTGATATGACGATCCGGAAACTGGTATTCCAGTTTATCGAACAGCATTGCTGACTCCGGCAGGATCCCCACTTCTTCGTACAGTTCACGCGCCAGCGCTAACTCAGGGCTTTCGCCTTCTTCGATTTTTCCCCCCGGAAACTCCCACATGTTAGCCATGTGTGCATCAGCAGCACGCTGGGTAATAAAGATTTCCCCTGCCGCGTTACGCAGGATACCGGTCGAGATTTGCAGTATTTTCATTGTCTTCTTTCCATAAAAAAGGCGCTGTCACCAGCGCCTTTGTTTTCGCAGTTCTTCGTGTCTGTCAGAGCTTAGCTGATACGACCGTGGCACTGCTTATATTTTTTACCGGAACCGCATGGGCACGGATCGTTGCGGCCCACTTTGCGATCGCCGGTTTCGGCGGCCAGTGATTCTGCGGCGGCGGTGTCGTCGTCAGCGTGGCTCAGTTGCTGCATCTGCGCCAGACGTTCAGCTTCCTCGCGGCGCTGCTCTTCCATGGCCTCGACTTCTTCAGGCATACGTACCTGAACTTTGCACAGGGTGCTGATCACTTCATATTTCAGTGATTCCAGCATCGCGGCAAACATGGAGAACGATTCACGCTTATATTCCTGTTTAGGATCTTTCTGCGCATAGCCACGCAGATGGATGCCCTGGCGCAGGTAGTCCATCGCGGCCAGGTGTTCTTTCCACAGGGAATCCAGCGTTTGCAGCATTACGCCTTTCTCGAAGTGGCGCATCATTTCGGTGCCCACTACTTCTTCTTTACGCTGATAAACATCGATGCCGCTCTGCAGAATACGCTCACGCAGCGTTTCTTCATGCAGTTCTGGCTCTTTGTCCAGCCACTCTTTAATTGGCAGGTCGAGGTCAAAATCATTTTTCAGGCGCTCTTGCAGACCTTCGATATCCCACATTTCTTCGAGAGACTGCGGCGGAATGTGTGCATCGATAGTCGCTTTGAACACGTCTTCACGGATGCTGGTGATAGTTTCGCTCACGTCGGACACGTCCAGCAGTTCGTTACGCTGGGAGTAGATCGCGCGACGCTGATCGTTGGCCACATCATCATATTCCAGCAGCTGCTTACGAATATCGAAGTTACGGCTTTCCACCTTACGCTGCGCGTTGGCGATGGCTTTGGTCACCCACGGGTGCTCAATCGCTTCGCCCGGTTTCATACCCAATTTACGCATCATGCCGGAAACACGATCGGAGGCGAAAATACGCATCAGCGCATCTTCCATCGACAGGTAGAAGCGGGAAGAACCGGCATCACCCTGACGACCAGAACGACCACGCAGCTGGTTATCGATACGGCGAGATTCGTGACGCTCTGTACCGACGATATGCAGACCACCTGCCGCCAGAACGGCGTCGTGACGAACCTGCCAGTCAGCTTTAATCTTCGCGATTTGCTCTTCGGTCGGGTTTTCAAGCTGCGCGACTTCTGCCTGCCAGCTGCCGCCCAGCATGATGTCAGTACCACGACCCGCCATGTTGGTAGCGATGGTAACGGTAGACGGATAACCCGCCTGAGCAACGATATCCGCTTCACTGGCGTGGAACTTGGCGTTCAGTACGTTGTGCTTGATACCGGCTTTTGTCAGCTCGTGGGAGACCACTTCGGATTTCTCGATTGAGATAGTCCCTACCAATACCGGCTGGCCTTTCGCGGTACGATCGCGGATATCTTCGATGATAGCCTGGATTTTTTCGGCTTCGGTCATGTAGACCAGGTCCGGCATATCCTTACGGATCATTGGACGGTTGGTCGGCACCACCACGGTATCAAGTTTGTAGATGGAGCTGAACTCGAACGCTTCGGTATCCGCAGTACCGGTCATACCGGCCAGTTTCTCGTACAGACGGAAGTAGTTCTGGAAAGTGATAGAAGCCAGCGTCTGGTTCTCGTTCTGGATGTCGACGCCTTCTTTAGCTTCCACCGCCTGATGCAGACCATCAGACCAGCGACGTCCCTGCATGGTACGGCCGGTGTGTTCATCAACGATGATGACTTCGCCATCTTTAACGATGTAGTCCACGTCGCGGGTAAACAGAACGTGGGCACGCAGCGCGGCGGTGACGTGATGCATCAGCATGATGTTGGTCGGTGAGTACAGGGACTCACCCTCTTCCATAATGCCTTCACGCACCAGCAATTCTTCAACCAGCACCAGACCACGTTCGGTGATGTTCACCTGGCGTGCTTTCTCATCCACGGAGAAGTGACCTTCACCCTGGAAGGTGTCGGAGTCTTCTTTTTCCTGACGGATCAGATGCGGGATAATTTTGTTAACCTGCTTGTACATCTCGGAGCTGTCTTCAGCCGGACCAGAGATGATAAGCGGCGTACGGGCTTCATCGATAAGGATGGAGTCCACTTCATCCACCAACGCATAGTGAAGTTTACGCTGGACACGCTCTTCCGGGCTGAACGCCATGTTGTCGCGCAGGTAGTCAAAGCCGTATTCGTTGTTGGTGCCGTAGGTGATGTCCGCGGCATAGGCTTCACGCTTAGCGGGCGCTGGCATACCGGACATGTTCACGGCCACGCTCATGCCGAGGAACTCGAACAGCGGACGGTTGTTTTCGGCGTCACGCTGTGCCAGATAGTCGTTGACGGTAACCACATGAACGCCTTTACCAGACAGGGCGTTAACGTAGGCTGGCAGCGTTGCGGTCAGGGTTTTACCTTCACCGGTACGCATTTCTGCGATGCAGCGGTCGTTCAGAACCATGCCGCCGAGCAGCTGCACGTCGAAGTGACGCATCCCAAATACGCGTTTACTGGCTTCACGTACCACGGCAAACGCTTCCGGGATCAGGCTTTCTACAGTGGCGCCTTTTTCCAGACGCGCACGGAACTCGTTAGTTTTCGCTTTGAGTTCATCATCGGAGAGTTTTTCCATCTCCGGTTCCATGGCATTGATTTGTGCGACGGTTTTGCGCATACGACGCAGTGTACGGTCGTTACGGCTACCGAAAACTTTGGTTAATAAATTAAGCATAATTAAAATCTCAATCGCCCCGCCATGCGGAGTCTTAGTCATTAGGTGAAGTTTTGTTTTTTTCAGCTAAGGCGTTGAGGTCCGGCGCGAATACCCTGTACCTGGCTTACCCAGGAACTGACTGAAAAGGCAGGATGTGCTGCAGGCTCTGCACCCCATGCCACCGAGCGAACGATCGCGGGCGGCTGGCTTTCACGCATCAGCAGGGCACTGAGCGTATCCAGCAGAGCAAGGTGATGAACTTCAAGCGGCGCAGACGCTTCTGCGACCGGCAGCGCCTGGGGTGCCATCGCGAAGGACAGATGACGAATAACCGTGCGAATGGCGTGTTGATGCCAGTAATCGACGGTAAACGCAGGGCGACGGTTGCCATCGAGCAATGCCAGATGGGTGAAGTTAACCTTCGTTGCGGGGTTATGGCTGCTGGCGGTTTTGGTCGGTGGAACAGATTCAGAGGCAGTGGCAATCGCAGGCAAGCCGAACCCTGCCGCGACCATCCCCAACAGGAGATGCGGCCAGAAGTATCGTCTGCCAAACTGTCGCCAACGCGTCAGTATACCGTTCACTTACCTTTTCACCTTGATTGCCAGGCAACCCATCAAAAAATTTAGCGTCATGATAGTACCATTAATGGCTCGCGCCAGCAGCAGGAATGACGGTTTACCGCGCGGAAAAGTGCTCAGCAAAGCAGCAATCGCACCTATTTGTGGCATGAAATTGATAACGGGTGGCGCAGGAAGCGTTTAGGGGGAGGCTGAAAAGAAAAAACGACTGGTTCCCTGGACGGAGAGAACCAGGTTGCCAGTCGAATTTACAGAATGGTCAGGCTTATGCCAGAACCATTGACGGTGATTTGAATGCCAGTGGCAGTTCAGCTTCGTCTTCGAAGGTCACAAACTCCCAAGCTTCCTGTTTTGCCAGGACCGCTTGCAGCAGTTTATTGTTCAGTGCGTGACCGGATTTGTACGCGGTGAATGCACCGATGATATTGTGACCACACATAAAGAGGTCACCGATAGCATCCAGCATTTTGTGGCGCACAAACTCATCTTCAAAGCGAAGGCCGTCTTCGTTCAGTACGCGATAATCGTCAACAACGATGGCACAATCGAAGCTGCCGCCCAGGCACAGACCGCGGGACTGCAGATATTCGATATCACGCATGAAACCAAAAGTACGCGCTCGGCTAATCTGACGCATGAATGCATCCGCAGAGAAGTTCATAGCATAACGCTGGTTGCTGCCATCAATCGCCGGATGGTTAAAGTCGATGGTGAAATCCAACGAGAAACCATTGAACGGCTTGAATTCAGCCCATTTGTCGCCGTCTTCTACGCGAACTGTTTCTTTAATGCGTACAAATTTCTTCGCACAGTTCAGTTCATCAATGCCTGCGTCGAGCAGCAGATAAACGAACGGGGCAGCGCTACCGTCCATGATCGGGATTTCTGGTGCATCGACTTCAACAATGATGTTGTCGATACCCAGCCCGGCCAGGGCGGCGTTCAGGTGCTCTACCGTTGAAATCCGCACGTCATGCTCGTTGACAAGGCAAGTACAGAGCATGGTATCACGCACAGATTTGGCATCTGCCGGAAAATCAACCGGTGGATTCAAGTCGGTGCGACGATAGATGACCCCGGTATTTGCCGGCGCAGGGCGTAACGTCAGTGTGACCTTTTTGCCGGTATGTAAACCGACGCCAGTCGACTGAACGATACGTTTAAGAGTCCTTTGTTTGATCATCGTATAATCTCGCCAAATTACCTATCCAACCGAAGTGTACTATACATTCGGCAGGCCAGTTTAGCACAAAGAGCGCAGATTCCCAAATTCCAGCTAATTCTTAATCAGCTTGCTTGCGCAGGAATGCAGGGATATCCAAATAATCCGGTTCTTTAGCGGTTTGCGGCGTATTGTCGTTAACCACTTTAGCGGCCGGTTTCTGCTCCTGCGACAGCGGCGCCATGCCGTGCTGCTGGTAGCGATCCATGACTGGCTGCTGCTGTTGCTTGTTGGTCACCAGCGTAATTTCTGGACGTTTGTCCATACCGATACCAGTAGCAACAACGGTCACACGCAGCTCGTCGTTCATATCCGGATCCAGAGAAGTACCGATAACCACGGTCGCATTATCCGATGCAAACGCACGGATGGTGTTACCCACGGTTTCGAACTCATCCAGACGCAGGTCGAAACCAGCGGTGATGTTGACCAGAACGCCGCGTGCGCCGGACAGGTCGATATCTTCCAGCAGTGGAGAAGAGATAGCCATTTCAGCCGCTTCTTCCGCACGGTCTTCACCGCTTGCCAGACCAGAGCCCATCATCGCGTAGCCCATTTCGGACATCACGGTGCGCACGTCAGCAAAGTCGACGTTCATCAGACCCGGACGGGTAATCAGTTCGGCGATACCCTGAACTGCGCCCTTCAGCACGTCATTCGCTGCACCAAAAGCGTCGAGCAGAGAGATGCCGCGGCCCAGCACTTTCAGCAGTTTGTCGTTAGGGATAGTAATCAGAGAGTCCACATGTTTGGACAGCTCAGCGATACCCTGCTCCGCAAACGCCATACGCTTCTTGCCTTCAAAGTTGAAAGGCTTGGTCACGACAGCAACGGTCAGAATACCTAAATCTTTGGCTACTTCAGCCACAACAGGTGCTGCACCCGTACCGGTACCGCCACCCATACCCGCTGCGATGAACACCATGTCAGCGCCTTCAAGGGCTGCACGCAGTGCTTCACGGTCTTCGTCTGCCGCATTACGACCGACTTCCGGGTTTGCGCCAGCACCCAGACCTTTGGTAATCCCATTACCGATCTGGATAGTCTGGCC
The DNA here is from genome assembly GCF_043558715.1 of Scandinavium sp. M-37. NCBI lineage: Bacteria > Pseudomonadati > Pseudomonadota > Gammaproteobacteria > Enterobacterales > Enterobacteriaceae > Scandinavium > Scandinavium sp. M-37. The sequence continues at coordinate 210,946 of NZ_JBIGIN010000002.1, read as the reverse complement.
GACAGCCGTTTTACGCAACGCCTGAGCGTCAGTGTTCACTGCGAAGAATTCAACACCTTCGATGCGCTCGCGCACCATGTGTTCGACGGCGTTACCACCGCCACCACCGACGCCGATGACTTTAATCACCGCGTCGTTGGTCAGTTCCATAGGTTCAAACATAGTTTCTCTCCGTTTTGTGCCTGTCGCCTGAGAGCGCTAATTTTCGACGCTCTCTTAAAAAATTAAAACTCTTTTCGCAGCCAGGTGTTGATTCGCTTAATCCACGAACTCACTGCGACACGTTTTTCCACTTCCGCTTCACCACTCAGATGTGACTCTTTTCCGTAGTGAAGCAGGCCCACAGCCGTTGAATAGTAAGGCTCCTGGGCATAATCCGTCAGTCCGGTGATGTTCAGCGGCGCGCCGATGCGCACCTGCGTATGGAACACGCGTTGAGCGCAGGCCGCCAGACCTTCAATTTGCGCCGCCCCCCCGGTCAGGACAATACCTGCGGCCAAGTGGTGTTTGACACCTTGTTGGCGCAGCTGTTCCTGCAATTGCAAAATCTCTTCGTTTACCAGGTTGAGCAGCTCGGTATAACGCGGCTCGATAACCTCTGCCAGCGTCTGACGCTGCAGGCTACGCGGTGGACGACCACCGACGCTTGGGACCTCCACACTTTCGTCTTTACCAACGATGGAGCCCAACGCACAGCCATGACGAACTTTAATCGCTTCGGCATCGCTTGGCGGTGTCCCGAAGGCGTACGCGATATCGCTGGTCACCACGTTCCCGGCATACGGGATTACTTTGGTATGACGCAGCGCGCCGCCGGTATACACGGCGATATCCATTGTACCACCGCCGACGTCGACCACGCAGACGCCCAGCTCACGTTCATCTTCCGTCAGGACGGAATAACTCGATGCCAGGCCCGCGAAAATCAGTTGATCCACTTTCAGACCACAACGCTCTACGGCTTTAACAATGTTTTTCGCCATATCGTTGTGGCAGGTGATCAGGTGCACTTTCGCCTGCATACGTACGCCAGACAGGCCAACCGGGTTTTTAATCCCTTCCTGGTAGTCAATGGCATACTCCTGCGGAATCACGTGCAGAACACGGTGTTCATCGCGCACACGCACTGACTTCGCCGTATGCACTACGTTCTCAACGTCTTCCTGAGTCACTTCTTCTTCAGAAATCGGCACCATCCCGATTTCATTCTGACAGCTAATATGTTTGCCTGAAAGCGCCAGATACACTGAAGAAATCTGGCAATCAGCCATCAGTTCCGCCTGGTCAATGGCGCGCTGTACGCATTTCACCACGGATTCCAGGTCGTTAACGCCGCCTTTGTCCATACCCCGGGATGGGCAACTGCCCACACCAATGATATTCACCATTCCGTCGGGCAGAACTTCCCCTACCAAAGCGGCTACCTTCGCGGTACCAATTTCCAGTCCTACTACCAGTTTTCTGTCCGTCGCTTTGATCATTGTTGCTCTGCCTGTGCCTGATTTTGTTGTTGATGTGTATCCTCTACGGGCGCGGGTTGCCAACCGACTGCCGCGCCTGAGTCATAACGCAAATCAACGTAGCTAATCCGTTTGCCATCGGTCTGCGCCTGCTGCTGAAGAACAGGATAGAGTTCTAAAAAGCGCTCAAGCCGTTTGACCGTATCGCCGCGCCCTAAATCCAGCTTGATGTCATTATTCAACGTCAGCTGCCAGGAACGACGTGCGGTCATCGCCGCCACTTTCAACGTAAACTTCTCTTTCGCCAGCATCTGACCCATATCGCGATAGCCTTGCAGCACTTCGTTCTCGCTACCTTCCGGGCCATACAACATGGGCAAATTCTGCTTTCTGGTGCGATCGGTCGGCACGCTAAAGGCGTTGCCGTCGGTATCCACCATATGCTGATCATTCCAACGTGCAATCGGCACATATTCAACCAGATGAATCTTCAATTCGTCCGGCCACTGCTTTCGGACGCTTGCCTGTTTGATCCACGGCAGGCGTTCAATCTGACTCTGAATGATATTCACGTCCTGGGTCATAAAGGTGCCCGGCGGACCGAGCGCCAGAATAGCCTGGCGAATATCATCGTTACGCGTGTAGTGCCGCTCACCGGTCACCACCAGTTTGGATAAGGGAAGACGCTGCGCATCTTCCATCCAGTTCAGTACCATCCAGCCGCTCATCAACACGGTGAATAATACCGCGAGCAGGAACACAATCCCTGCAAGACGCGTTCCATTATTTCTGCGTGAAGACGCGAGTTCGTCCTCTTCTTCACGATTCCGTGTGTTCAGTGCTGCCTGCGACATATCAACCCGCCAGGTCCAGAATACGTACCACCAACTGCGAGAAGCTCATGCCGGCCTGACGTGCCGCCATTGGCACCAGGCTGTGGCTGGTCATCCCCGGAGACGTATTGGCCTCCAGCAGATATAACTGACCATCGCTATCCTGCATGACATCGATTCGCCCCCAGCCGGAACAGCCAAGAATATTCCACGCTTTGAGTACCAGGGACTGCATTTCTTGTTCACGAGCCGAATCTTCACAACCAGGGCAGAAATACTGCGTCTCGTCAGAGAGATACTTCGCCTCATAATCATAGAAGACTCCGGCCGGTTGGATGCGAACAGACGGTAAAATTTCTTCACCGAGTACCGCGACGGTAAATTCTGGCCCGCTTAGCCATTTTTCGATCAGTACTTCTTCATCGTGCTGAAAAGCCAAGGTTAAGGCATCGAGCAGTGCGCCAGTTTCGGTCACTTTGGACATTCCGACGCTCGACCCTTCGCGGCTCGGCTTAACAATCAGCGGTAAACCGAGTGCGGAAATGCGCTGCTGCTGGTCCTGAGACAGGCCTTGCGCAAACTGGGTGCGGGTCAGAGCCACCCACGGCGCAACGGGTAAGCCCGCGCCCTGCCACAGTAATTTGCTGCGCAGTTTATCCATCGAAAGCGCGGAAGCCATGACGCCGCTGCCAGTGTAAGGCAGGCCGATAAGGTCAAGTAATCCCTGAAGCGTGCCATCTTCCCCGCCGCGACCGTGCAGAGCAATAAACGCTTTCTTAAAACCGTCATTTTTCAGCTGCGTAATATCGGTATCACGCGGGTCGACACCGTGAGCATCAATGCCTGCTTCACGCAGACCTGCAACTACGGCGGCGCCGGAGTTGAGGGAGACTTCACGCTCTGCGGAGGTGCCGCCGAGGAGGACCGCGATTTTATCAGCCATGGCGCTCTTCCTCCTGAGTTTGCGGCTTGAGTTTGATTTCAGCTAAGTTACGCGCGATTTTGCCGATATTTCCCGCGCCCTGAATCAAAATCAGATCATTCCCGGTCAGCACCGGTGCCAGCATTTCAGCCACTTTAGCCGGATCGGACACCAGGATCGGATCCACTTTTCCGCGACCACGAATGGTACGGCACAGAGACCGGCTGTCCGCGCCAGGAATAGGTGCTTCACCCGCCGGATAGACTTCCAGCATCAGCAGCGCATCCACTTCGGTCAGCACATTGGCAAAATCGTCATACAGATCGCGCGTACGGGTGTAACGATGCGGCTGGAACAGCATGACCAGATTTTTGTCCGGCCAACCCGCGCGTGCCGCTTTGATAGTCGCATCCACTTCCGTCGGATGATGACCATAATCATCGACCAACATGGCACTGCCGCTTTTGCCGTTTACGTCTTCCAGCGGGAATTCGCCGAGGAAGTCGAAACGACGGCCGGTGCCCTGGAAGCTTTCCAGCGCACGCAGAATGGCGTCGTCGTCAATGCCTTCTTCGGTCGCAACCGCGACGGACGCCGCGGCGTTCAGGGCGTTATGACGGCCCGGTGCGTTCAGCGTCACTTTCAGCGGCGCGTTATCAAGGCGAATCAGCGTGAAGTGACCCTGTGCGCCAATCTGTTTGTAGTCTTCAACGCGCACGTCAGCGTCGTCGCTGAAGCCGTAGGTCGTAATCTGACGACCCACGCGTGGCAGCAGCTCACGAATCACCGGATCATCAACGCACATCACTGCGCGACCATAAAACGGCAGATTGTGCAGGAAATTAATGAACGTCTGCTTTAAGTTTTCGAAGTCACCCTGGTAGGTATCCATATGGTCGGCTTCGATATTGGTCACAATCGCTACCATCGGCTGCAAATGCAGGAACGACGCATCGCTTTCGTCCGCTTCCGCGATCAGGTAACGGCTGTGGCCCAGACGCGCATGGACACCCGCCGCTTTCACCAGCCCACCGTTAACGAAGGTCGGATCCAGACCTGCCTCAGCATAAATACTCGACACCATCGCGGTGGTGGTCGTTTTGCCATGCGTACCGGCAACGGCGATGCCGTGACGAAAACGCATCAGTTCGGCCAGCATTTCCGCGCGGCGGATAACCGGGATACGCGCTTCGTGAGCGGCTACAATCTCCGGGTTGTCAGCAGAAATCGCGCTGGAAACAACAACCACGCTCGCATCGCGCACGTTTTCCGGACGATGGTTGAAATAAATCGTGGCACCCAGCGCCGTCAGCTGCTGAGTCACCGGATTCGGCGCAAGATCCGAACCGCTAATCTGATACCCTTCGTTAGCCAACACTTCGGCAATACCGCCCATGCCAGCACCACCGATGCCAACAAAGTGGATGTGCCGGACGCGACGCATCTCGGGCACAATGGAACGCAGTTTTGCCAGTTGTTGTGTATTCATTCTCTAAACGCCATCGACTACTTAAAAATTCGTGCAGCGCAAAAAGGCGCTGCGATGATTAAGCCTTTGCGGCCAGGCTCACTTCTTTTGCTACCCGCTCGGTAGCATCCGGAATGGCGGCGGCACGTGCCCGCCCGGCCATCTCCAGCAATGTCTTTCTGTCCCAGCCCGCAAGCGTGCTGGCAACGGCATCCGCATTAAACTGCGGCTGCTCAAAAATCTTCGCGGCACCGGCTTTTTCCAGCGGCAGCGCATTCCAGTACTGCTGACGGTCTTTATGCTGGAACGGCACAAAAATCGCGGGCAGACCGGCTGCGGCAATTTCGCTCACCGTCAGTGCGCCCGAACGGCAGACCACCACATCCGCCCACGCGTAAGCGGCAGCCATATCGTCGATAAACTCAGTGACCTTGTGCTGCGACTGACCGGCTGCGGTATACGCTTGCTCAACGGTCTGTTGCCCACCTTTGCCACTCTGATGCCAAATGGTCACGCTGTCGCCCAGAATCGCTGCTACCTGCGGCATTGTCTGGTTCAGGACACGCGCACCCTGAGAGCCGCCAACCACCAGCACACGAATTTCACCTTCTCGACCACTCAGACGCTGTTCCGGTAACGGCAGCGCCAGCACATCGGTACGCACCGGGTTACCGACCACTTCGGCTTTCGGGAACGCGCCCGGGAAGGCCTGCATGACGGTGGTTGCAATTTTCGCCAGCCATTTATTGGTCAGCCCGGCAATGCCGTTCTGCTCATGCAGCACCACTGGAATACCCAGCGACCATGCCGCCAGTCCACCAGGACCCGAGACATACCCGCCCATTCCCAGCACCACATCTGGCTGAAAACGCTGCATAATCGCGCGCGCCTGACGCCACGCGTTGAAGATACGTATCGGCGCAAAAAGCATGGCCTTGAGGCCTTTTCCACGCAGCCCGGAGATCTGAATAAAATCAATGTCGATCCCATGCTTCGGTACTAAGTCCGCTTCCATACGATCGGCGGTACCGAGCCAGCGAACCTGCCAGCCCTGCTCCATCAGATGGTGTGCAACGGCCAGTCCCGGGAACACGTGTCCGCCGGTACCGCCCGCCATCACCATCAACCGCTTAGCCTGACCACTCATCGGACACCCCGTGTAAACGCCTGCGCTTTTTCCAGACGCGTTTCATAATCAATACGTAACAGGAACATTATCGCTGTCGACATAATTATCAGACTGGAACCACCGTAACTGATGAGCGGCAGCGTCAGACCTTTGGTCGGCAGCATACCGGCTGCGGCACCAACGTTAACCAACGCCTGGAAACTGAACCACACGCCAATCGAACAGGCCAGGAAACCCGCGAAACGCTGGTCCATCTCCAGCGCCTTGCGGCCAATGGACATGGCGCGGAAAGCGACGAAGAATACCATTAAAAGTGCCAGTACCACACCGATATAGCCTAACTCCTCACCGATGATGGCGAAGATGAAGTCAGTGTGCGCTTCCGGCAAATACTCCAGTTTCTGTACCGAGTTGCCGAGGCCCTGCCCCCACATTTCTCCGCGACCAAACGCCATCAGTGATTGGGTCAGCTGGTAGCCGCTGCCGAACGGGTCTTCCCACGGGTTCCAGAAGGAGGTCACGCGGCGGATACGGTACGGTTCGGCGAGGATCAGCAGGACAACGGCTGAAATCCCCATGCCGATAATGGCAATGAACTGCCAAAGCTTGGCCCCGGCGAGGAACAGCATCGCCAGAGTGGTGACGAACAGTACCACCACCGTCCCGAGGTCAGGCTGCGCCAGCAGTAAAATCGCCAGCACGAATATCACGCCCATCGGCTTTAAGAAGCCACGCAGGTTATTTCGGACTTCATCGCCCTTACGCACCAGGTAGTTAGCGATGTAACAGAACAACGACAGCTTGGTAAATTCCGCCGGCTGAATACGCAGTGGGCCGAAGGCAATCCAGCGCGATGCCCCGTTAACCGAGCTCCCCACAACCAGTACAATCAGCAGCATCACAATAGACATGATCAGCATCGCGGTGCTATGTCGCTGCCAGAACGCCATCGGTAAACGCAGCGTCACCAGGCCTAAACAGAACGCCAGAATGATGTACAGCCCGTCACGCTTGGCGAACAGGAACGGATCGTTCGCCAGACGCTGACCCACCGGCATTGACGCCGAGGTCACCATAATAAAACCGATTGCCGCCAGGCCGAGCGTAAGCCACAGCAGGGTGCGATCGTACATGACCAGGCTGTCGGTATCTTTCTGCCGGGAGCCCATCACCCAACCTTTTAATGCCGCAAACAACCACACCAGGACACCCGATCCCGGCATATGAGGCATTCTCAGGCGAGGGAGAGATAAACGCATTAACCGAGCTCCTTCGCCAGACGGGTAAATACATCCCCGCGCTGTTCAAAATTCTTAAACTGATCCAGGCTGGCACACGCCGGTGAAAGCAGCACCATGTCACCCTGTTGCAGTTGAGGCGCAATCAGACGCATCGCGTCTTCCATCGTTTCCGTTCGGGTCGCCACGTCAGGACGCAGCGCCGCGAGAGCATCGCCATCGCGACCAAAGCACCACAGGCGCACGTTGTCGCCTTTGAGCCAGGTCTTCAACGGCGTGAAGTCAGCCGATTTTCCGTCGCCACCCAGCAGCAGATGCAGCGTGCCATCGACGCGCAGACCGTTCAGTGCCGCTTCGGTGCTCCCGACGTTGGTGGCTTTCGAATCGTTAATCCAGCGCACCCCGTTATGCTCCAATGCCAGCTGGAAACGGTGCGCCAGGCCACCAAAGGTGGTCAGCGCTTTCAGGCTGCTGGCACGCGGAATACCGGCGGCATCCGCCAGTGCCAGCGCCGCCAGCGCATTGCTGTAGTTATGTTGACCCGTCAGCTTCATCTCACGCACGTTAAGGACTTTCTCGCCCTTCACCCGCAGCCAGGTTTCGCCCTGCTGACGGTTGAGGTGATAGTCACCCATGTTAACGCCAAAGCTAATGCAGCGCGCATCGGCACCGCGAACCGGCATGGTCAGCGCATCATCGGCGTTTACCACGCAGGTTTTGGCCTGCTCATAGACGCGCAGTTTGGCGGCACGATACTGCTGCAGGCCAAACGGATAGCGGTCCATGTGATCTTCAGTGACGTTCAGCACCGTAGCGGCGACCGCTTCGAGGCTGGTCGTCGTTTCGAGCTGGAAGCTGGAGAGTTCGAGCACATACAGCTCACGCGATACGTCCAGCAGCATCAATGCAGGCAGGCCGATATTGCCGCCCACACCGACGTTAATTCCCGCGGCTTTCGCCATTTCACCGACCAGCGTAGTAACGGTACTTTTGCCGTTTGAACCGGTGATCGCGATGACGGGTGCCTGCGCTTCACGGCAAAACAGTTCGATATCACCAACAATCTCTACGCCAGCATCCGCGGCGGCAGCGAGCGAAGGGTGCGCCAGGGCAATACCAGGACTGGCGACAATTAAATCCGCCGCCAGCAGCCACTCGTCATTCAGGCCACCGACAAAACGTTCAACCTCTTCCGGCAGCTTATCCAGCCCCGGTGGCGTTTGGCGCGTATCCATCACCCGCGGCGTAACGCCCTGCGCGAGGAAGAAATCGACGCAGGACAGCCCGGTCATTCCCAGACCGATGATGACAACGTTTTTATCCTGGTAATCAGCCATCATTAACGTACCTTCAGCGTTGCCAGGCCAATCAGCACCAGCATCAGCGAGATAATCCAAAAGCGCACGATAACGCGCGGCTCCGGCCAGCCTTTCAGTTCATAGTGGTGGTGGATAGGTGCCATTCGGAAGATGCGCTGACCGCGCAGCTTGAACGATCCGACCTGCAAGATAACTGACAGAGTTTCCACCACAAATACACCGCCCATGATAACCAGCAGGAACTCCTGACGCAGCAGCACGGCGATAATGCCGAGCGCCCCCCCGAGAGCCAGCGACCCGACATCGCCCATGAAGACCTGAGCCGGGTAGGTGTTAAACCACAGGAAGCCTAACCCTGCGCCGACGATGGCGGTGCAGACAATCACCAGTTCGCCCGCATGACGCAGGTAAGGGATATGAAGATAATTGGCGAAGTTCATGTTACCGGTCGCCCACGCCACCAGCGCAAAGCCCGCCGCTACAAACACCGTTGGCATAATAGCCAGACCGTCGAGGCCGTCCGTCAGGTTCACCGCATTCCCGGTGCCGACAATCACGAAATAGGCCAGCAGAATGTAGAAAATGCCAAGCTGCGGCATCACGTCTTTAAAGAACGGCACCACCAGCTCAGTCGCCGGCGTATCTTTCCCAGCCATGTACAGCGCGAAGGCCACGCCGAGCGCAATCACCGACATCCAGAAATATTTCCAGCGAGCAATCAGGCCTTTGGTATCTTTGCGCACCACTTTACGGTAATCGTCGACAAAACCGATGATGCCGTAACCGACCAGTACTACCAGCACGCACCAGACGTACGGGTTAGACGGATAAGCCCACAGCAGAACAGACACCACAATGGCGGTCAGGATCATGATCCCGCCCATCGTTGGCGTCCCGCGCTTACTGAAATGCGACTCAGGGCCATCGTTACGCACGACCTGACCAAATGACATTTTTTGCAGGCGAGCAATCATCCGCGGGCCCATCCACAACGAGATGAACAGCGCGGTCAGCAGGCTGACGATGGCGCGAAACGTCAGATAGGAAAAGACGTTAAAGCCGGAATAATATTTGACCAAATGTTCGGCCAGCCAAACTAACATGTACCGTTCTCCTGTAGAGCGCAAACCACCTCTTCCATGGCAGCGCTACGTGAACCTTTCACTAAAAGGGTAATAATCTGATGTTCTGCGATCAGCGCTTTCAGGCGGGAAATCGCCACAGGCTTATCGGTAAAATGTTCACCCACACCGCTGGCATCACTTATCGTTTTACTGAGCGAACCCACGCTAATCACACAGTCGATACCGGCCGCTTTCGCCGCTTCACCGACCTGGCGATGGCACGCCTCGCTTTCTGCGCCGAGTTCGGCCATATCGCCCACCACCAGCACGCGGTAGCCTGGCATTTCAGACAACACCTGCGCGGCGGCGGTCATTGAACCGACGTTGGCGTTATAGGAGTCATCCAGCAGCAGCTGATTTTCGCCCAATGGGATCGGGAACAGGCGACCAGGCACGGCTTTCAGCGTGGCAAGCCCCGCTTTTACTGCATCTAAATCGGCACCGACCGCCATGGTCAACGCCGCCGCAGCCAGCGCATTGGCGATATTGTGACGGCCCGGCAACGGCAGCAGCACGTCGACGCTGCCGACAGGCGTTTGCAGCGTAAACTCTGTGCCATGGCTGGTAACGTGAATGTTATTGGCCGTGAAGTCGCTGTTCGCCGCGTTGGGCGAGAAGCGCCACACTTTGCGTGAGCCAATGACGTTCTGCCAGTTCAGCCAATCGTTATTGTCGGCGTTGAGGATGGCAATACCGTCGAGCGGCAGCCCGGTGAAAATCTCACCTTTGGCTTTCGCCACGCCCGCCAGCGAGCCAAACCCTTCCAGATGAGCGGCGGCCAGATTGTTCACCAGAGCCGCTTCCGGACGCGTCAGGCTGACGGTCCAGGCAATTTCGCCCTGATGGTTGGCACCTAATTCAATCACCGCGTACTGATGTTCTTTGGTCAAACGCAGCAGGGTCATCGGCACGCCGATGTCATTGTTCAGATTCCCGGCGGTGTACAGCGTGTTGCCGCACTGGCTGAGAATAGAGGCCGCCATCTCTTTGACGGAGGTCTTGCCGGAAGAACCGGTTAGCGCCACCACGCGGGTCGGCACCTGTTGGCGCACCCAGGCCGCGAGCTCGCCAAACGCCAGGCGGGTGTCTTTCACCACCACCTGCGGTAAATCACAGTCAAGTTTACGACTCACCAGCAGCGCACCCGCGCCAGCAGCCTGGGCCTGCCCGGCAAAATCGTGGGCGTCGAAACGCTCCCCTTTCAGGGCCACAAACAGGCAGCCCGGCGTCACTTTACGGGTATCCGTCGTGACGTCATCAACGGTGGCGTCTTGCCCCAGCAGTTCGCCGTTCAGAATGTCAGCGATGCGGCTCAGCGTCAGGCTAATCATGCGACAACTCCCAGCAGACGCGCCGCGGTCACGCGGTCGGAATAGTCGAGGCGGCGATTGCCGACGATTTGATAATCTTCGTGGCCCTTACCGGCCAGCAGCACAACGTCGTTCTCTTTGGCCTGCATGATGGCAGCAGTCACCGCTTCGGCGCGGCCTTCCATCACTTTCGCATGACCTGCATCGAGCATACCGGCAAGAATATCGTCGATGATGGCGCGCGGCTCTTCGGTACGCGGATTGTCATCGGTGACCACGGCGATATCGGCGAACTGCTCGGCAATGGCCCCCATCAGAGGACGTTTGCCTTTGTCGCGATCGCCCCCGCAGCCAAAGACGCACCACAGCTTGCCAGCGCAGTGCAGACGCGCCGCTTCCAGCGCTTTTTCCAGCGCGTCCGGCGTGTGGGCATAATCCACAACCACCGTGGGTTTACCCGGCGCGGTGAACACTTCCATTCGTCCGCAAACCGGCTGTAAACGCGCCGCGGTTTTCAGTAAATCCGCCAGCGGATAGCCCAGCGCCAGCAGTGTTGCCAGCGCCAGCAGCAGGTTGCTGACGTTAAATGCGCCCATCAGACGGCTTTCGATTTCGCCCTGACCCCAGCTGGAGTCAAACACAATCGTCGCCCCGCTGTCGTGGTAACGCACCGCCGTCGCTTTCAACCAGCGACCATGACAGTTTGGATTGATGTGATCTTCCATCGACACCGCCACCGCGTCTGGCAGTTTTGCCAGCCAGCGACGGCCCACTTCGTCATCGGCGTTGATAATCGCCTGACCAAAATGGTGGGTGGAATAGAGCATCCATTTCGCGGCTTCGTAGTGTTCCATGTCGCCGTGATAGTCGAGATGATCGCGGCTGAGATTGGTGAACACCGAGGCAACAAATTTCAGCGCCGCCACACGATGCTGAACCAGCCCGTGTGAAGAGACTTCCATTGCCGCAAACGACGCCCCCTGCTCTGCCAGACCGGACAGCACGTGCTGAACGTCAACCGCAGAACCGGTGGTATTTTCCGTTGGAATGACTTTCCCCAGCAGGCCATTACCTACCGTGCCCATCACCGCGCTGGTTTCGCCGAGCAGCTGTGCCCATTGCGCCAGAAGCTGGGTGGTGGTGGTTTTGCCGTTGGTTCCGGTCACGCCGACCAGGCTCAGTTGTTCAGAGGGCTGGTGATAGAAACGCCCGGCCAGTGCGGACAAACGTTCATTAAGTTGGCTGAGATAAATGACCGGCACGCCGTGCATTTCGCGGATTTCGCCATCTGCGGCTTCATCTTTTGCTTCCGCAATAATGGCAGCTACACCTTGCGCTATCGCCTGCGGGATATACCGACGCCCGTCCGCCTGATGACCTAAAACAGCCACGAAGAGATCTCCCGACGCCGCCACACGGCTGTCGAGTGTCATCTCTCGCAGTGCCCGCTCCGGTGCGCCTGGCACCCACGGAGCAAGAAGGTCGCGCAAATTACGATCTGCCACCTGTTCCCTCGCCTTGATTCGTCACAAATTCACTTTTATCGCCCGTTGCCAGCGCATCCGGTTCGATGTTCATGGTGCGCAGAACGCCGCCCATGATGGCACCGAACACCGGCGCGGAAACGGCGCCGCCGTAATATTTACCTGCCTGCGGATCGTTAATGACCACCACCAGCGCAAAACGCGGCTGGCTGGCTGGCGCAACGCCCGCGGTGTAAGCAATGTATTTGTTGATGTACTTCCCGTCTGGACCCACTTTCTTCGCCGTACCGGTTTTAATCGCGATGCGATAACCTTTGATGGCCGCTTTCACGCCGCCGCCGCCGGGCAGCGCCACGCTTTCCATCATGTGCACCACGGTACGAACGATAGGTTCCGGGAAGATGCGCTCACCGGGAACCGGAGGATCAACTTTGGTGATCGACAGCGGGCGATAGACCCCATAGCTGCCAATCGTGGCGTAGACTCGCGCTAACTGTAACGGCGTTACCATTAGCCCATAGCCGAAAGAGAAGGTGGCCCTCTCTATGTCAGACCACCGTTGTTTTTGAGGATATAAGCCACTGCGTTCTCCGACCAACCCCAAATTGGTCGCTTTTCCCAGTCCAAAACGAGAGTAAGTATCTACTAACGCTGAGGACGGCATCGCTAACGCCAGTTTGGAAACACCGACGTTACTCGACTTCTGTAGTACCCCGGTCAGGGTCAATTCGCTGTAGCGCGCCACGTCTTTGATCTCGTGGCCGTTAATTCGGTATGGAATAGTGTTCAGCACGGTGCTTTCATTGACGATCCCGCGCTGTAGCGCGGTCATCACCACCATGGGTTTTACGGTGGAGCCCGGTTCGAACACGTCCGTAATGGTGCGGTTACGCATAATGTCTTTCTGCGTACCCGTCAGGTTGTTCGGGTTGTAGGAGGGGCTGTTAGCCATCGCCAACACTTCTCCAGTGCTGACATCCACCAGCACCGCGCTACCGGATTCCGCTTTGTTAAACGCCACGGCGTTGTTCAGCTCACGGTAAACCAGCGCCTGTAGGCGTTCGTCAATACTCAACGCCAGGTTATGCGCGGCCTGGCTGTCGGTTGATGAGATATCTTCAATGACGCGGCCGTAGCGGTCTTTACGCACGATACGTTCGCCCGGTTGACCGGTGAGCCATTTATCAAAGCTCTTTTCAACGCCTTCGATCCCCTGGCTGTCAACGTTGGTGAAACCGATAAGGTGAGCAGTCACTTCCCCCGAAGGATAGTAACGACGGGATTCTTCCCGTAGATGGATCCCCGGCAGCTTGAGCTTTTTGATGTAGTCGGCCATGTCAGGATTGACCTGACGAGCCAGATAGATAAAGCGCATCCGCGGATTGGAATTGATGCGCGACGCCAGCTGATCGAGGGGCATGTTCAGGGCGTCGGCTAAGGCTTTCCAGCGGTTGTCGATGCTAACCCCGCCTGCATCATGCAGTTCTTTCGGGTCAGCCCAGATAGCCTTCACCGGCACACTCACGGCAAGCGGACGACCGGAACGGTCGGTAATCATCCCGCGTGAGGTCGTCACTTCCTGTACACGCAGGGAACGCATATCACCCTGACGCACCAGCATGTCGGGGTTAATAATCTGTAGCCAGGCCACGCGGCCCAGCAGGAAAGTCATCGCCAGCAAAATGCAACCGCAAAGCAACGCAAAACGCCAACTGATAAAGTTGGCCTGTACTTCCGGACGTTTTGGTTTAAGCGTCTTTGCCGCTGCTTTCATGCGTCGTGATAATCCTTATTTCTGTACAACGATGTTTTCCTGGGAAGGATCGACATGCTGCATCTGCAGCTTCTCCGTCGCGATCCGCTCAACCCGGCTATGGTCGCCGAGGGCATTCTCTTCGAGGATCAGGTTGCGCCACTCAATATCGAGCGCATCGCGTTCCAGAACCAATTGTTCACGTTGGGCGGTTAACAGACGCGTATGGTGCGCCGTGGTCACTACCGTTATTGCCGACAAAATAATGCAAATGAACAGGCAGAGTGGCAGCTTCCCAAACCGCAAAAGATCGTCGCCGATCACGCCAGGCAAGGCATGGCGCTCGTTGCTTCCTAACGACCCTTTAACTTTGCTTAGGGCTTCTGACACTCTGCTGATCATGCGTTCGTCCTCTCTGCAATACGCAGCACTGAACTACGAGCGCGTGGATTCTCTGCCACTTCTTGTTCGCCCGGCATCAACTTGCCTAGTGCTCGCAGATGACGGCCACCCAGTTTCCTGAGTTGCTCTTCAGTCATCGGAATTCCTGCCGGAACCTGCGGACCGCGACTTTGCTCACGCATAAAGCGTTTCACAATACGATCTTCCAGCGAGTGAAAACTGATGATGGAGAGCCGCCCACCCGGGGCCAGCACGTCGAGCGAGCTTTTTAGCGCCTGCTCTATCTCCTCAAGTTCACTGTTCACCCAGATGCGCACCGCCTGGAAAGTACGGGTCGCAGGATGTTTGAATTTGTCTTTCACCGGCATGGCCGCCGCGATGACTTCCGCCAGTTCTTTGGTGCGGGTCATCGGTTCAATGCGGTTGCGCTCAACGATGGCGCGCGCAATGCGCTTGCCGAACCGCTCTTCGCCAAAGGTTTTAATCACCCAGGCGATATCAGCTTCTTCTGCGTTCAGCAGCCACTGGGCTGCAGACTGGCCGCGCGTGGGGTCCATACGCATATCCAGCGGTCCGTCACGCATGAAGGAGAAGCCGCGTTCAGCATCATCAAGCTGTGGTGAAGAGACACCAAGATCGAGCAGAATGCCGTCGATCTTGCCAATCAGATTGCGCTCGGCGACGTAGTCAGCCAGCGCAGAAAAAGGTCCATGCACAATGGAAAAGCGGGGGTCATCAATGGCGTTCGCCACAGCGATAGCTTCTGGATCGCGGTCGATAGCGATCAGCTGCCCTTGCGCACCCAGTTGAGAAAGGATCAGGCGTGAGTGGCCACCGCGACCAAAAGTGCCGTCAATGTAGATACCGTCAGGGCGAATATTCAGGCCGTTTACAGCCTCGTCCAGCAGTACCGTTGTATGTTTAAAATTTTCCATCATTTTATAATGACAAGTCCTGCAACCGCTCCGACAACTCTCCGAAGGCGGACTGCTCAGCGTCGATATCTTCCTTGACCCGTTGATACCAGGTCGTTTCATCCCACAGCTCAAACTTGTTGAACTGTCCGACCAGCATCACTTCTTTGGTCAGTCCGGCGTGTTGCCGTAAAACCGGCGCAATCAGCAAACGACCGGCGTTGTCCATTTGACATTCGCTGGCATGTCCCAGCAACAGACGCTGTACGCGGCGCTCTGCGGGATTCATGCTCGACAGTCGCGATAATTTTTGCTCGATGATTTCCCATTCGGGCAGCGGATAAAGCAGCAGGCATGGGTGATGGATGTCAATGGTGCAAACCAATTGACCAGTAGCGTTCTCAAGCAGCAAATCCCGGTATCGGGTTGGGACGGCCAAGCGCCCTTTGCTGTCGAGATTGACTAACGTAGCTCCACGGAACATGCCAGCCTCACCCCTTTTTCTCCACTTTCACCCACAAATCCCCACCTGAAGGAGTTTACGGAGCGGAGGAAAAGCTTGTCAAGCCAGCACTGGTGCTATAGGAGTCCGAAAACTCAATAATAAGCACCAATATTCGCTCTGATTAATTTCTGTCCAGCGAACGAGGCAAAATAACGTCATGAATAGTGGTAAGAAAAAAACCAACAGGTTCGTAACGATTTTGAACAACTCAATTTCACAAAGGTGAAAATATAAAGTGTCAGTTTGCGACGTGCGCGGCATTTTAGGACATTCTTATCCGCGTTGATAGCCCTTGCGGGAACTGTTTCTACCCGCTCGCAGCCCTTAAGGGTGAGGAAATGTGGAGAGCATGAATGAAGTGACTGTTAATTCTGCAAAACGCAACAAGGTTGTAACAAAACAATACAAACGCAACCGTTCTTTACTTTTTATTAATCTAAATTAATTAGCTCAGACCCGTTAAACGGAACGGTTAATAGTGAAAGGAAGCGTTTTAAGGAATTTTCTGAATAAGATTTTTCATCTCTTTCAGTAGGGATATTCGGAAAGGCAATTTTCGAGCGTTGCCTTTCCGCTTTTATACTTAACGTCGGCTGAGACTGCCACGACGATACAGATTACGTCGAATTCGGCTCAGGCCCGGTTTCGGTTTACGTGGTTCATCGAGGCTGGCGAGGACGATTTCCAGCACCCGTTCAGCCACATCACGGTGACGCTGAGCGACCGCCAACACCGGACACTGGAGGAAATCGAGCAGTTCGTGATCGCCAAACGTGGCGATAGCGAGTTCCGAAGGCAGCTTCCCTTCGCGCCGAAGCGTTACGTCCATCACCCCCTGCAGCAAAGCAAATGAGGTCGTGAACAGCGCCTGCGGCATCGGATGCGTTTCCAGCCACTTCTCAAACAGCTGACCGGCAGCTTCACGCTCGTAGCTGTTGGCATACAGGAAATTCACTTCGCGCGGGTCATCCTTCCATGCAGAGCGGAAACCCTGTTCGCGCAGGAAACTCACCGAAAGTTCGGGTAACGCGCCAAGATAGAGCACCGTATCAGCCGGGAATTTGCGCAGTTCAGCCGCCAGAGCCTCGGCATCTTCCTGATCGGCTCCGACAACGCTGGTGAAATGTTCACGATCGAGGGCCCTGTCCAGCGCGACGATGGGGAACGGATCGTTGGCCCAGCGTTGATAAAACGGATGCTCAGGCGGCAGCGAGGTCGACACAATAATCGCATCCACCTGGCGCTGGAGCAGATGCTCGATGCAGCGCATTTCGTTATCAGGCTGATCTTCGGAGCAGGCAATCAGCAGCTGATAGCCACGCTGACGTGCCTGACGTTCGAGGTAGTTGGCAATCCGGGTGTAACTGGTGTTTTCGAGATCGGGAATAACCAGGCCAATCGAGCGCGTACGGCCCGCACGTAAACCGGCGGCGACAGCGTTCGGATGATAGTTATGCTCACGTACAACGGCCATGACCTTTTCGACAGTTTTATCGCTGACGCGATACTGTTTCGCTTTTCCATTGATCACATAGCTCGCCGTAGTGCGTGACACACCCGCCAGCCTGGCGATTTCATCCAGTTTCACAATTGCCCCTTGCGTAAAATGTACAATCCATAACCATTGTTAAATCATGGAATAAATTCCATAACATCTAAGCGCAGAATGCGGATAGCGGCAACCGCTTTTGTTGACACTTACCGCTGATTTCGCAAAAAAAAGCCCGACGGATGGCGTCGGGCTATCGTTTTCAGATGAAACCTACGCTTATCGCATGATCTTGTCGCCACGCGACAGGCCAACAACCCCAGATCGCGCCACTTCGACAATACGTGCCACATCACGCAGCGAAGCAAGAAACGCATCGAGTTTGTCGCTGGTCCCGGCCAGCTGCACGGTATAAATAGACGGGGTCACGTCGATAATTTGCCCGCGGAAAATCTCAGTATTGCGCTTCACCTCTTCGCGTCCGTAGCCGCTGGCCTGGACTTTCACCAGCATTATCTCACGTTCAACGTGCGCGCCCTGCCCCAGCTCGCTGACGCGTAATACGTCGACCAGTTTGTGCAGTTGCTTTTCGATCTGCTCGATCACTTTTTCATCGCCAACGGTCTGGATAGTCATGCGTGAAAGCGTAGGATCGTCCGTCGGGGCCACGGTCAGACTTTCAATGTTGTAGCCACGCTGGGAGAAAAGCCCAATCACGCGCGATAACGCACCCGATTCATTCTCCAGTAAGACTGATAATATCCGGCGCATAATCAGGTTCTCTCCGTTTTGCTCAACCACATTTCATCCATACCGCCGCCGCGAATGTGCATCGGGTAGACGTGCTCGCTGCCGTCGACGATGACATCCACAAACACCAGGCGATTATTGCGAACCTGTTCCAGCGCTTCGCCCAGTTTGGCTTCCAGCTCGGCAGGATGACTGATGCGCATTCCGACATGGCCGTACGCTTCGGCCAAACGTACGAAATCAGGCAGCGATGACATATAAGATTGGGAGTGACGGCCGGAGTAGATCATGTCCTGCCACTGCTTCACCATCCCGAGATAACCGTTGTTGAGATTCAACACCAGCACCGGCAGTTCATATTGCAACGCGGTGGACAGCTCCTGGATGTTCATCTGAATACTGCCGTCCCCGGTCACACAGACTACCGTTTCGGCAGGCAGCGCCATTTTCACCCCCAGGGCTGCAGGCAGGCCGAAGCCCATCGTGCCGAGGCCGCCGGAGTTTATCCAGTGACGCGGTTTATCAAACGGATAATACAGTGCCGCAAACATCTGATGCTGACCCACGTCAGACGTGACGTAGGCTTCACCGTGGGTCAGTTTCCAGAGGGTTTCGATAACCGCTTGAGGCTTGATGTGTTCACTCTGCGTGTCGTACTTCAGACACTGACGACTACGCCACTGGTCGATTTGCTGCCACCAGTCGCGGATATCATCCAGCGGCTGCGAGCCACTCTCTTGCTCAAGCATCTCCAACATTTGTTCCAGCACCTGGCGCGCATCACCCACGATCGGCACGTCGGCAGACACCGTTTTGGAAATTGACGTCGGGTCGATATCAATGTGCAGCACGGTAGCGTTCGGACAATATTTCGCAAGGTTGTTGGTGGTGCGATCGTCGAAGCGCACCCCGACGGCAAAAATCACGTCGGAGTTGTGCATCGTCATGTTGGCTTCATATGTCCCGTGCATCCCCAACATACCCAGCGCCTGGCGATGGGTCGCCGGAAATGCACCGAGACCCATTAACGAAGAGGCAACCGGCAAATTCAGCTTTTCAATAAGCGTGCGTAGCACCGCTTCGCTGGAGGACGTAATCGCCCCGCCACCGACGTAAACCACCGGCTTCTTAGCGGCAATCAACGTTTGCAACGCACGCTTAATTTGGCCTTTGTGCCCGGTGGTGGTCGGGTTATAGGAACGCATACTGACCGCATCCGGCCAGCTGTAGGGCAGTTTGTTGGCCGGGCTCAGAATATCTTTAGGTAAATCGACCACCACCGGGCCAGGGCGGCCACTCGCAGCCAGCCAAAACGCCTTTTTCAGAACGCCGGGGATATCTTCGGTCTGCTTCACCAGGAAGCTGTGTTTTACCACCGGGCGAGAAACGCCCACCATGTCGCACTCCTGGAAGGCATCATAGCCAATCAGCGAGGTGGCAACCTGCCCGGAAAGAATAACTAAAGGAATGGAATCCATGTAAGCGGTCGCTATTCCGGTGATGGCATTGGTCGCACCGGGACCGGACGTCACCAGCACCACGCCAACCTCACCCGTCGCACGCGCCAGGCCATCCGCCATATGTACGGCCGCCTGCTCATGACGAACCAGCACGTGATCGATCCCACCGACAGTGTGCAGCGCGTCATAAATATCGAGAACCGCGCCTCCAGGATAGCCGAATACCTGCTTTACGCCCTGATCGATTAACGATCGGACGACCATCTCGGCGCCAGACAACATCTCCATGGTTTGCCTCCAGGCTTAGTGTAATGACGGCGGAACTCATTTCCGCATCGTCATACAACAGGGTTTAACCGCGCCCCGTTGATTTTGGAATGACAGCATTTCCTTAACATAACCGCTCGCTTCCGGGCAGGCAATCAGCCGCCCAGCGGTCACAACCACGGGTTACAGAACAAAAGAAAGGTGCAGGAAAATTTAATGGTGGAATACTTCAGGAATAAGAAAAGATGATGGGGAAAACTCGAAGGATAAGGCACATCACAGGCGATCATGCATTTTTAATCTGAATGCAGTTAGTCAGGCGAAATTAAATTAGTGGAAAATATCGAAATTCAGAAAATTTAAAGAATAAACCAGATGCTCTCACATCTGGCTTATTCACACCGATTTTAATGACGACAAACGGAGACCAGTAACTCTTCCATCCACTGATGGCCTTTATCGCGGCCCGCCGCTTCATGCCAGGAGAGGAAACAGGTTCGACTGTTCAATTTCATCGGCAGCGGTAACAACTGGAGGTTGAGCTTTTGTTTAAAGCCCTCTGCCAACCAGCGGGGAGCAATAGCAATAAGTTCAGTTTGCGATACCACATTAAGCACGCTGATTAATGCCATTCCCTGATAGGCAATACAGGCTTGTTTTTCTGGCGTATCGTACCAGGGTTGACTGAATGAGGCATAACGCTCGAGAGAAACCGTGGCATGTTCCTCCTGATAAATATCGCTTTCTTTCAGCGGCCCCACTAACCGAGGATGGTTGGCATTCGCCACTAACACCATTTCATCGTGAAATAACGGCACGCAGGCAAACTCAGGACGGCGGAATTCTTCATAACCGATGACAAACTCAAGTTCCTGATAGCGTAACTGGTGTTCGGTATTTTGATTTAAGCAGGACTTAAACACGAGGTGGATATTCGGTGCGACATCATTCACATTATTAAGAATTAATGAGGTTAAGTAATTATCAAGAGGACTACAGACGCAAAGATTAAACACCCGTTCACTGCTAATGGGTTCGAAGCCAGAACCCGGCAACTCGTTTTGTACCAATTGCAACGCCTGGCGGATGGAACCAAAAAGCTGCGAGGCTCTGGCTGTGGGCTGAATGCCGCGTCCGTAGCGCACAAACAGTTCGTCGTTGAACATCACTTTCAGGCGAGAAACGGCGTTACTGACTGCGGGCTGCGACATTCCCAGAATATGTGCAGCGCGGGTAATATTTTGTTCCTGCATTACTGCATCAAAAACAGTCAGTAAATTGAGATCCACCGAACGGAGCTGAGGGCGGATATGCTCCTGACCCGAACCGGGTGCGGGGACTTCTTTTTCAACGATCATACTTGACTCCACTGTCACACATAGCTCCCTTTGCCTGGATACAGCAATAAATTCTGAAAATATGATTTACCATGCATATACATTCAAAAGAAGAGATACAGAGAAAATTAGGATTTTATAAAGTTTTACCTGCAGAACTCGGTTAGACAAGGGTTAACGCAACGTTGAGCGCCGTTCAATTCCCCACCAATCAATAACTGCGGCTTTGTAGTCAAATTTTACTCATAAACCAGAGCAATAAACAACAGCACTTTAGAACAAGAATAATTTAGTTTTACTAAAGGACTTTTTTAAAAATTAGTATTAACATAACAAATTATTATCATTCAACGGTGGAAATTCCTAAATTCACTCACTCTTCCGTATGAATCATCACTATATCATTGCGTTACAGGCGAGTGCTGAACGTGGACATCCGTTTCCGGATGCAAATAATTATGATGAGATGATTCATTTTATTAAAACAGTAAACGCAGTTTAAAACAATCGGCGAGAAACAATCCTGCAATCAGCACAATTAGCTAAAGAAGTTTCTGAACTTCGCCCCGTTGAATACGTTCCTTACCTCGGAAAAGGTTGACAGTGCCTAGCATATCCAGTACCACTAAAAGCATAACGCATTCATCTGGAGCATGACGCAATGATCCGTACATCTCGTTTCACCGGTCTACTACTACTAAACGCATTCATTCTGCGCGGTAGACTGGTGGGCGACGTTTTACGTTAAGTCATCTCCCAGTAAGACTAAAAACCCGCGCCTTAGCGCGGGTTTTTTTATGCTCGTAGCAAGGCGACCAAAGACTGACAAGGACCCAATACCATGAGCCAACAAGTCGTTATCTTCGATACCACCTTACGTGACGGTGAACAGGCATTACAGGCAAGTCTGAGCGTGAAAGAGAAACTGCAGATTGCGCTGGCCCTCGAGCGTATGGGCGTTGACGTGATGGAGGTCGGCTTCCCTGTCTCTTCCCCAGGCGATTTTGAATCTGTTCAGACCATTGCGCGCACCATCAAAAATAGCCGCGTCTGCGCCCTGGCCCGCTGCGTTGAGAAAGATATTGATGTCGCGGCTGAATCGCTGAAAGTGGCTGAAGCCTTCCGTATCCATACCTTTATTGCGACCTCGCCGATGCATATCGCTACCAAGCTGCGCAGCACGCTGGATGAGGTTATCGAACGCTCCATCTATATGATCAAACGTGCCCGTAACTATACCGACGACGTAGAGTTCTCTTGTGAAGATGCGGGCCGCACGCCGATTGACGACTTGTCTCGCGTGGTAGAAGCCGCCATCAATGCCGGGGCGCGTACGATTAACATCCCGGACACTGTGGGCTACACCATGCCATTCGAGTTCGCCAATATCATCTCCGGCCTGTATGAGCGCGTGCCTAACATCGATAAAGCCATCATCTCCGTTCACACCCACGACGATTTGGGTCTGGCGGTCGGTAACGCCATCGCTGCCGTCCATGCCGGCGCGCGTCAGGTTGAAGGTGCCATGAACGGGATCGGCGAACGTGCCGGTAACTGCTCGCTGGAAGAAGTGATCATGGCCATCAAGGTCCGCAAAGACATCATGAACGTGCGGACCCAGATCAATCACAATGAAATCTGGCGCACCAGTCAGACCGTGAGCCAGATTTGCAACATGCCGATCCCGGCGAACAAAGCGATTGTTGGCACAGGCGCTTTCGCGCACTCCTCCGGTATCCACCAGGATGGCGTGCTGAAGAATCGCGAAAACTACGAAATCATGACCCCGGAATCCATCGGCCTGAACCAGGTACAGTTGAACCTGACCTCACGCTCTGGCCGTGCCGCCGTGAAGCACCGCATGGATGAAATGGGCTACAAAGAAGCCGACTACAGCCTCGATAACCTGTACGACGCGTTCCTGAAACTGGCAGACAAAAAGGGTCAGGTCTTTGATTACGATCTGGAAGCCCTAGCCTTCATTAACAAGCAGCAGGAAGAGCCCGAGCATTTCCGTCTGGATTACTTCAGCGTGCAGTCTGGCTCGAATGATATCGCCACCGCCTCGGTCAAACTGGCCTGTGGCGACGAAGTGAAAGCCGAAGCCGCCAACGGTAACGGCCCGGTCGATGCGGTGTATCAGGCCATTAACCGCCTCACCCAGTACGACATCGAACTGGTCAAATACGGTCTGACCGCCAAAGGCCACGGCAAAGATGCGCTCGGTCAGGTAGATATCGTCGCCAACTACAACGGTCGTCGCTTCCACGGCGTCGGCCTGGCTACCGATATCGTCGAATCCTCCGCCAAAGCGATGGTTCACGTGCTGAACAGCATCTGGCGTGCCAATGAAGTCGAAAAAGAGTTGCAGCGCAAAGCGCAGAATAACGAGAACAAAAAGGAAACCGTGTAATGTCGAAGAACTACCATATTGCCGTTTTGCCGGGTGACGGGATTGGCCCGGAAGTGATGGCGCAGGCCCTGAAAGTACTGGAAGCCGTTCGTCAGCGTTTTGATATCCGCATCACCACCAGCCACTATGACGTAGGCGGTATCGCCATCGACAAGCACGGTAAACCGCTGCCGCAGGCCACCGTCGAAGGCTGTGAACAAGCAGATGCGATCCTGTTCGGTTCCGTGGGTGGCCCGAAATGGGAACATCTGCCCCCGGCTGAACAGCCAGAACGCGGGGCGCTGCTGCCGCTGCGTAAGCACTTCAAGCTGTTCTCCAACCTGCGTCCAGCCAAACTGTATCAGGGTCTGGAAGAGTTCTGCCCGCTGCGCGCCGATATCGCTGCAAACGGCTTCGACATTCTGTGCGTGCGTGAACTGACTGGCGGCATCTACTTCGGTCAGCCGAAAGGCCGTGAAGGCAGCGGTCAGCACGAAAAGGCGTTCGACACCGAGGTGTATCACCGTTTTGAGATTGAGCGCATTGCCCGCATCGCGTTTGAATCGGCGCGTAAACGCCGTCACAAAGTGACGTCGATTGATAAAGCCAACGTGCTGCAGTCGTCCATTTTATGGCGCGAAATCGTCAACGAAATCGCCAAAGAGTACCCGGACGTTGAACTGGCGCACATGTACATCGACAACGCCACCATGCAGCTGATTAAAGATCCGTCGCAGTTCGACGTGCTGCTGTGTTCCAACCTGTTCGGCGATATTCTGTCTGATGAATGCGCGATGATCACCGGCTCAATGGGGATGTTGCCGTCTGCCAGCCTGAATGAACAAGGTTTTGGCCTGTACGAACCGGCAGGCGGTTCCGCCCCGGATATCGCGGGCAAAAACATCGCCAACCCGATTGCACAAATCCTGTCGCTGGCGCTGCTGTTGCGCTACAGCCTGGATGCCGACGCGGCGGCCACCGCTATTGAAAGCGCGATTAACCGCGCATTAGAGCAAGGCGTGCGTACCGGCGATTTGGCGCGTGGCACTGCCGCCGTCAGTACCGATGAAATGGGCGACATCATCGCCCGCTATGTAGCTGAAGGGGTGTAATCATGGCGAAGACGTTATATGAGAAATTGTTTGATGCGCACATTGTGCACGAGGCACCAAACGAGACCCCGCTGCTGTATATCGACCGTCATTTGGTTCACGAAGTGACGTCCCCGCAGGCATTTGACGGCCTGCGCGCGCACAACCGCCCGGTGCGTCAGCCGGGTAAAACCTTCGCGACGATGGATCACAACGTCTCGACCCAAACCAAAGACATTAACGCCTCCGGTGAGATGGCTCGCATTCAGATGCAGGAGCTTATCAAAAACTGTAATGAGTTCGGGGTGGAGCTGTATGACCTGAATCACCCGTATCAGGGCATCGTGCACGTAATGGGGCCGGAACAGGGCATCACCCTGCCGGGCATGACCATCGTCTGCGGCGATTCCCATACCGCGACCCACGGGGCGTTTGGTGCGCTGGCTTTCGGGATCGGCACCTCCGAAGTGGAACACGTACTGGCGACGCAGACCCTGAAACAGGGCCGCGCCAAAACCATGAAAATCGAAGTAAACGGGAAAGCTGCGCCAGGCATCACCGCCAAAGACATCGTGTTGGCGATCATCGGTAAAACCGGCAGCGCGGGTGGCACCGGTCATGTAGTCGAATTCTGCGGCGATGCCATCCAGGCGCTGACCATGGAAGGCCGTATGACCCTGTGCAACATGGCGATTGAAATGGGCGCCAAAGCGGGCCTGGTCGCGCCGGATGACACCACCTTCAACTACGTGAAAGGCCGTCTGCACGCGCCGAAAGCGGAGAACTTTGACGCCGCCGTGGCGTACTGGAAAACCCTGAAAACCGACGATGGTGCAACATTCGATACCGTTGTCACCCTGCAGGCAGAAGAAATCGCCCCGCAGGTGACCTGGGGCACCAACCCGGGACAGGTGATTTCCGTCAATGACAGCATTCCCGATCCGGCCTCGTTCGCCGATCCGGTTGAGCGAGCAAGTGCTGAAAAAGCGCTGGCCTACATGGGTCTGAAGCCTGGCGTACCGCTGACCGACGTATCTATCGACAAAGTGTTTATCGGCTCCTGCACCAACTCCCGCATTGAAGATTTGCGCGCGGCGGCAGAAATCGCCAAAGGTCGCAAAGTCGCTCCTGGCGTTCAGGCGTTAGTGGTCCCAGGCTCCGGCCCGGTAAAGGCGCAGGCCGAAGCGGAAGGGCTGGACAAGATTTTCATTGAAGCCGGTTTTGAATGGCGTTTACCGGGCTGCTCGATGTGCCTGGCGATGAACAACGATCGCCTGAACCCGGGCGAGCGCTGTGCTTCCACCAGCAACCGCAACTTCGAAGGCCGTCAGGGCCGTGGCGGACGCACGCATCTGGTTAGCCCGGCGATGGCCGCAGCGGCTGCCGTTACCGGCCATTTCGCCGACATTCGTAGCATGAAATAAGGACACCATCATGGCAGAGAAATTTACCCAACACACCGGCCTGGTTGTCCCTTTGGATGCGGCTAACGTGGACACCGATGCGATTATCCCTAAGCAGTTTTTGCAGAAGGTCACCCGAACGGGGTTTGGCGCGCACCTGTTTAACGACTGGCGTTTCCTCGACGATAAAGGCGAGCAGCCAAACCCGGAATTCGTGCTCAACTTCCCGGAATTTAAAGGCGCGTCGATTCTGCTGGCGCGTGAAAACTTCGGCTGCGGTTCTTCGCGCGAGCACGCTCCGTGGGCGTTGACCGATTACGGTTTCAAAGTGGTGATTGCCCCGAGCTTTGCCGATATCTTCTATGGCAACAGCTTCAACAACCAGCTCCTGCCGGTCACGCTCAGCGATGAACAGGTCGACGATTTGTTCCAACAGGTACAGGCGAATCCGGGCATGACGTTTGAAGTGGATCTGGAAGCGCAGGTGGTGAAAGCCGGAGACAAGTCGTACAGCTTCAACATCGATGCGTTCCGTCGCCACTGCATGTTGAACGGTCTGGACAGCATCGGGCTGACGCTGCAACACGAAGGCGCGATTTCGGAGTATGAGAACAAGCAGCCTGCGTTTATGAACTGATTTATTGCCCGGCCTGGCCTACAGGGGATCGTAGGCTTGGCCGGGCAATAAAAACTACACGTCCTTCACCCGACAGGTTAGCCCCAACGTCACCACCGCCACCGCCGCCATCACCCAGTACACCGCGTGATGACCAAAACTCTGAGAGACCGCCCCCTGAATCACCCCGGCAATAATGACCCCGGTTGAAATGCTGTTGGTAAATAGCGTGGTCGCAGAACCCGCCCTACCCGGCATCAAATCCTGGAACCATAACATCCCTATCCCGGCGATAATCCCGATAAACACCGCGTTAAAAAGTTGCAGGAAAAGCAGCGCTTCGCGGGTGTGAAACAGGATCAGCCCAATATAGAACAGCACCCCAGCCGCCACAGCGGTAATCATCATCGGCCGCTTCCCGAAGCGTTTCACATAATATCCCGCGAGGATCATGGCCGGGATCTCCAGCCCGGCGGCGGTGCCCATCAGAATGCCCGCCAGATTGTCAGGCAGCCCCAGATCGCTGCTTATCCACAGCGGCATGTCGATGATGTACATGGTATTGCAGGTCCACATCAGGGTCGAAGCCACAAACAGCATCCGCACATTTTTATCGCCCCAGCCGCTAACCTCGGTGACGGCCACATCGGCGGGCGTCTCGACGCGCGACACCGACGGCAGCGCAAAGGCAATCAGCACCAGACTCAGGAAAAATATCCCGGCCGCTATTGAGAACATGGTGGTGAAGCCGTAATTCAGCGCCAGCATAAAGGCCAGCGGCGGGCCAATCACCCACGCCAGCGACAGCTGCGCACGCATCACCGAGCTGAACATCACCACTTCACGCGCGGAGCTGTCGGCATACTCCCGGGCCAGGGCAAACAGCTGAGGCATCAGGGCATTGGCGAGCGAGGCCAGCATCACACCGCAGATAAGCAGCGTCAGATAGTGACGATTAAAGGCAAACAGCAGCGCATTGCCTACCGCCATCAGGCAGCAGAACAGAATCAGCTTGCGGCGATCGCCCTGACTATCAGAACGTTTAGCCAGCCCGAGGCTGACCACGATCCCGGCGATGGCGTTGACGGTATAAAACAGGCCGACCCAGAATGGCTGTACGCCCACCTCGCGGCTGAGGAACAGACTTAGCGTCGGCATCTGCAATGCCCCCGCCACGCCGACCATAAACGCCACCAGCATAAAGGCGGCATACACCCCGTTCAGTCGTCGTCCCATCGTCGCTAACCAATGCATGCTTATTCCCGTCGCACAAAAAAAGAAAACGAAAAAAGCCAGCAGAAGCATTCTGCTGGCGGGTCTTTCAAGGCTCTCGCCTGATACCAATACTCAGTCACACATGATTAAGTCAAGTCAATGAAGATCCGAAACCGGGTTTGTAACGTCCCACTGCATCAAATCTTCCAGCATTTTCAGGCGCATTCCTGCGACCAGGCGGGCCAGCCATGACGCTCCCTGCGTCGCCAAAAAGTACTGTTGGTAAAACTGACGGGCAGTTGGCTTCTTCATCTTCACCTCCTCACTTCATCGGGATTGATTATTGGCTTAATATGAGGATAAATAAATTGCTGAGTTTTCGTCAGGAGTTCCCCTTTTATGTCCTCTGGTCGTCTGCAACAACAGTTCATCCGGTTATGGCAATGCTGTGACGGTCAATCCCAGCAGACCACGCTCAACGAGCTGGCCGAATTACTCAGCTGTTCGCGCCGTCATATGCGCACCCTGCTGAACACCATGGAAGAGAGAGGTTGGCTGACCTGGCAGGCGGAAGCCGGACGCGGGAAGCGTTCGCGGCTGACGTTCCTGTATACCGGGCTGGCGCTCCAGCAGCAGCGGGCGGAAGATTTACTGGAACAAGACCGCATCGATCAACTGGTACAGCTGGTGGGTGACAAAGCTACCGTGCGTCAGATGCTGGTCTCGCATCTGGGCCGTAGTTTTCGCCAGGGGAGGCACATCCTGCGGGTGCTCTACTATCGTCCGATGCGCAATCTGCTCCCCGGCACGCCGTTACGCCGCTCAGAAACCCACATTGCCCGACAGATATTTAGCGCCCTGACGCGTATAAATGAGGAAAACGGGGAACTGGAAGCGGACATTGCCCATCACTGGCAGCAGATTTCCCCTTTACAGTGGCGCTTTTATCTCCGGCCAGGGATTCATTTCCACCATGGCCGTGAACTGGAAATGGCGGACGTTATCCATTCCTTACAGCGTATCAATGCCCTGCCGCTGTATGCCCATATCCAGCGCATCGATTCCCCAACCGCCTGGACGTTGGATATTCATCTTGCCCACCCTGACCGCTGGCTGCCATGGCTGGTCGGCCACATTCCGGCGATGATCCTGCCGCGTGAATGGGAAAGCATGAATCACTTTTCCAGCCTGCCGGTCGGCACCGGGCCTTACGCTGTGGCACGGAACAATCAAAACCAGCTAAAAATCCATGCCTTCGATGACTTCTTTGGCTATCGGGCGCTGATTGATGAGGTGAATGTCTGGGTGCTGCCGGAAATCGGCGAGGAAGTCACCTGCGGCCTGACGCTGGAAGGCCCCACCGACGGCGAAAAAGCGGTCGAAAGTCGCCTCGAAGAAGGCTGCTATTACCTGCTGTTCGACGCCCGCAGCCAGAAAGGGGTCTCTGATGAAGTGCGCGAATGGGTGAGCAAAATACTCTCCCCCGCCAATCTGCTGTATCACGCCGATGAACAGTATCAGGGGCATTGGTTCCCGGCCTACGGCCTGCTGCCGCGCTGGCATCATGCGCGTCCGGGGAAAGGGGAAAAACCCGCCGGGCTGGAAACGCTGACCCTGACCTATTATCGGGAACATCTGGAACACAAAAACATCGCGCGGATCATGGGCGACCTGCTGGCCGAACATCAGGTGAAGCTGGAGATTCAGGAACTGGACTACGACGAGTGGCACCGGGGTGAAGCGCATAGCGACATGTGGCTGAACAGCGCCAATTTTACCCTGCCGCTGGATTTCTCGCTGTTTGCCCAGCTGTTTGAAGTGCCGCTGATCCAGCACTGTATCCCGCTCGACTGGCAGCAGGCCGCCGCCGAATGGCAGGCAGGCGACATGCATCTCGCCAACTGGTGTCAGCAGCTGATCGCCCAGCGTTCAGTGGTGCCGCTGATCCACCACTGGCTGATGATCCAGGGCCAGCGCAGTATGCGTGGCCTGCGCATGAACACCCTCGGCTGGTTTGACTTTAAATCGGCATGGTTTGCGCCTCCGGATTCTTAAGGCTTTCTGAAAAGTCACAAACTCATTACAATGCTGTCGTTCTCAACGGGGTGCTAATAAACAGACACAAAATCATTCGAGATGCATCAAGGCGGCTTGAATGATGACGTGTATGGGCTGAGATGATACCCGTCGAACCTGATCCGGATAACGCCGGCGAAGGGATTTGAGGCTTCTCAAAATCCTTTGCCACCCCTTAATTTGAGGTGCAAAGTGCTAAAAAAACTCCTGCCGTTCCTGTTTCTGGTAAGCGTCCCTGCTTTCGCGAAACCCGTGCTCACCGTTTATACCTACGACTCTTTCTCCGCCGACTGGGGCCCGGGGCCTGTGGTCAAAAAAGCCTTCGAGGCAGACTGCAACTGCGAGCTGAAATACGTGGCGCTGGAAGACGGGGTTTCGCTGCTCAACCGCTTAAGGATGGAAGGCAAAAACAGCAAAGCCGACGTGGTGCTGGGGCTGGATAACAACCTGCTTGAGGCCGCTACTCAAACCGGGCTGTTCGCCAAAAGCGGCGTGCCAACCGCCGGTATCAAGGTGCCTGGCGGCTGGAGTAACGAGACCTTTGTGCCATTCGACTACGGTTACTTTGCGTTCGTGTATGACAAAAACAAGCTGAAGAACCCGCCGAAAAGCCTGAAAGACCTTGTGGAGAGCCCGCAGAAATGGCGCGTTATCTATCAAGATCCGCGCACCAGCACTCCAGGTCTTGGTCTGCTGCTGTGGATGCAGAAAGTGTATGGCGATAAATCCCCGCAAGCGTGGCAGAAGCTGGCGGCCAAAACCGTCACCGTCACCAAAGGCTGGAGCGAAGCTTACGGCCTGTTCCTGAAAGGGGAAAGTGACCTGGTGTTGAGCTACACCACCTCCCCGGCTTATCACATCATTGAAGAGAAGAAAGACAACTTCGCCGCCGCTGATTTCGCCGAAGGCCACTATCTGCAGGTCGAAGTCGCCGCGCGTACCGCCGCCAGCAAACAGCCACAGCTGGCTGAACAGTTCCTGAAATTTATGGTCAGCCCGGCGTTCCAGAAAGCGATCCCGACCGGGAACTGGATGTATCCGGTCACCAACGTGGCGCTGCCAGACGGTTTTAACGGCCTGGTGAAACCGAAAACCACGCTGGAATATACCCCGCAACAGGTTGCTACCGAACGCCAGAACTGGATTGCTGCATGGCAACGCGCCGTCAGCCAGTAATCGCCGGCTGGCTGATGCCCGGCGCAACGGTGGCCATCGTGATGGTCGCTGTTGCGCTGGCGGCGTTTATGGCACTGTGGTTTAACGCCCCGGCCGCCAGCTGGGGGGCTTTCCTGCATGACAGCTATCTCTGGCACGTGGTGCGGTTTTCCTTCTGGCAGGCGTTTCTGTCCGCCCTGTTGTCGGTCGTGCCCGCCATTTTCCTCGCCCGCGCCCTGTACCGCCGCCGCTTTGCCGGCCGTCAAATCCTGCTCCGACTGTGCGCCATGACCTTAATTCTGCCGGTTCTGGTGGCGGTGTTTGGCATTCTCAGCGTGTACGGCCGCCAGGGCTGGCTGGCCCAGTTGTGCCATTGGCTCGGTTGGGAATGGTCGTTTTCACCTTATGGCCTGCAAGGCATTCTGCTGGCGCACGTGTTCTTTAATATGCCAATGGCAACGCGGCTGCTGCTCCAGGCGCTGGAGCAGATCCCCGGTGAACAGCGTCAGCTGGCGGCGCAGTTGGGAATGCGCGGTTTTAGCTTCTTCCGCTTTGTCGAATGGCCGTGGATGCGGCGACAAATTCCGGCCACCGCCGCGCTGATTTTCATGCTGTGCTTCGCAAGCTTCGCCACCGTCCTGTCGCTCGGCGGCGGGCCACAGGCTACGACTATCGAGCTCGCCATCTATCAGGCGCTCAACTTTGATTACGATCCCGGACGCGCGGCGATGCTGGCTCTCGTGCAGATGCTCTGCTGCCTGGGCCTGATGTTGATGAGCCAGCGTCTGAGCAAATCCCTCGCACCGGGGAATACGCAGCACACCGGCTGGCGCGATCCGGACGATCGCCTGCACAGCCGGGTAACCGACTGCGTGCTGATCGGGCTGGCGCTGCTGCTGTTGCTCCCGCCACTGCTGGCGGTGGGAATCGATGGCCTGAACCGTAATTTACCGCAGGTGCTGATGCAGCCCGTGCTATGGCAGGCGGCGTGGACCTCGCTGCGTATCGCCGTGGTCGCCGGATTGCTGTGCGTAACCTTGACGCTGATGCTGCTGTGGAGCAGCCGGGAACTGCGCGCCAGACAGCTAAATTTCGCCGGTCAAGCGCTGGAGTTGAGCGGGATGCTGATCCTCGCCATGCCGGGCATCGTGCTGGCCACCGGCTTCTTTTTACTGCTCAATAACAGCGTTGGCCTGCCTACATCCGCTGACGGAATTGTGATTTTTACCAATGCGCTGATGGCCATCCCGTATGCGCTAAAGGTGCTGGAAACCCCGATGCGTGACGCCACCGCGCGTTACAGCCTGTTGTGCCAGTCGCTTGGCATGCAGGGATTCACCCGTTTTCTGGTAGTCGAACTGCGTGCCCTGAAGCGGCCTATCGCCCAGGCGCTGGCCTTCGCCTGCGTGCTGTCAATTGGCGATTTCGGCGTGGTGGCACTGTTTGGCAACGAGGATTTCCGCACCCTGCCGTTCTATCTTTATCAGCAGATTGGCGCCTATCGCAGCCAGGACGGGGCGGTCACCGCCTTTATTCTGCTGATGCTCTGTTTCCTGTTATTTACCGTGATTGAAAAACTTCCGGGGCGTGATGCTAAAACTGAATGATGTCACCTGGCTGTATGAGCATCTGCCGATGCGCTTTACCTTGTCCGTCAGACCGGGGGAGCAGATAGCCGTCCTTGGCCCGAGCGGCGCGGGGAAAAGTACCTTACTGAACCTGATTGCCGGGTTTTTAACGCCGGAGAGCGGGACGCTGTTGATAGGCGATCAGCCGCATACCTTCACCCCCCCGGCCAAACGCCCGGTATCGATGCTGTTTCAGGAGAACAATCTGTTCAGCCATCTGACGGTGCGACAAAACATTGGCCTCGGGATGCATCCGGGGCTCAAGCTGAATGCCGCCCAGCAGCATAAACTCGGGGTGATTGCGAACCAAATGGGGATTGAATCGCTGCTGGAACGGCTGCCCGGTGAGCTGTCCGGTGGACAGCGTCAGCGTGCGGCCCTGGCGCGCTGTCTGGTACGCGAGCAGCCGATCCTGTTGCTGGATGAACCGTTTTCAGCGCTCGACCCTGCGCTACGCCAGGAGATGCTGCAGCTGGTCAGCGACGTGTGTCAGCGCCAGCAGTTGACGCTGTTGATGGTATCGCACAGCGTGGAAGACGCCCTGAAGATTGCGCCGCGTTCGCTGGTGATTGCCGACGGACGCATCGCCTGGGATGGCCCGACCGATGAATTACTCAGCGGTAAAGCCAGCGCCTCGCACCTGTTGGGGATTAGCGACTCACGACCTTGCCAAGAATATCCAGATACACCGGCATCAGCGGATGTTTGAACAGAAAATAGAGTGAAACCACGCTCAGAATAGTCATCAGCGGCGTCAGCCACAGCAGACGCGTCCGCGGCAGAAAGCGCGTCAGGCGATCGGTGCCCGATTTGCCGCTGCGCCATAAGCGCCAGCCAAGCCACGCCGTCAGCCACACTACACCTGCCGCCAGCAGCAGGAGCCATTTAAAGCTGCCGCTCTGAACATCAGACGGAATATCAATCGCGGCTCCGGCAAGAATACCTGGCAGGAAATAGACCGGCGGCCAGAACAGGCAGCCAATGAGGTTCGGAAGGATAAATTTGGACACCGGCAGGTCGAGCATCCCGGCCACCATCGGCACCAGCGGACGCGTAGGGCCGACAAAGCGGCCTACCAGCACGGTTACCATGCTGTGCTGGTGCAGCGCATGTTCTGTCTTGTCGAGCAGCGCTTTATTCTTCTTCATGAATGACCAGCGGTGCAGCGGTTTTTTGAAACGCCAGCCGAGCCAAAATGAGATCCAGTCCCCCAGCAAACAGCCAATAATCCCCGCCAGCCAGGCCTGCCAGAAATTCACTTCGCCGCTACCAATTAGCGCCCCGAGGGCCGACATCATAATGGTGCCAGGCAGGATAAGCCCGACCAGTGCCAAGGATTCAAGGAACGCGACAAGCGCGACGGCAATCAGTGAATACATTACCGATTGGGTAATGAAATGTTCCAGCAACGCTTGCATAGGGTACCCGACAGAAAGACGAAGCAGCGATTCTGCTGAGGGGCTGCGGCTTCGTCAAGCCGACAATTATCTGAATAGTTACAGGTTATGACCCGAAATCGCGCGCCGGGGTTCATTTTTTTCACACATTGTTTACACCGGCCCGAAACTCGCTGGGGCTGGCTCCGGTGCATTTCTTAAAGACACGTGAAAAATAGAGCTGATCTTCAAAGCCGACGTTGCGCCCAACGCTGGCAATGGGCATTCGGGTGGTGCTGAGCAGCAGCTTGGCCTGACTGATGCGCTGATCTTCCCGCCAGCTCAGCACGCTGACGCCCAACTGTTGGCGGAACAGATGCGATAGCCGCGACGGCGACAGGCACACATGCTGGGCGACGCTGGCGATATCAAACTGGCTGTCTGCCAGGTGATCGCTGATGTACTGGCAGGCATCGCGCACCCGGTTATCCATCGGCGGCAGGAGTGATTCGTTGATGACTTCCATCCGCCGGAGGAGCAGCTGCTCCAGCAGGTTAATCGCCAGCAGTTCCGAATAACGCCCCACGCCCTGCCCGGCATCAATGATCTGCCCGAACAGGTCGGCGAACTGCGCCTGATGCGCATCATCGGGGCGGTAAAAACCCGTCTGGGCAAACAGCGTCGGCCACGCCAGCCATTCATGCCAGTAGGCGCGCGGCCGGAAGTAAACCCACTGGTGATACCACTCGCTGGCATCGGGATGGCGGCCATAGTGATGAATTTCCCCCGGCGGGAACAGCACGATGTCCCCCGGTCGGCAGACAAACTGATGCCCCTGATTGTTAATCACCCCCTCTCCGCGCACCGTCAGATTGAGGATGTAGCCCTTCATGCCGAGCGGTCGGTCGACAAAGAAATCGAGATAGCTATCGGCCTCAATCGGCGTCAATCCCGCCACCAGATGGGCGTTAAAAGAGTAGCCGGGTAACAGCGGGTCATTCTGGAGTTCAGGCATAAAAAACGCTCACTCAACAGGCTCATCAGGAAATCAATTGTCCATATTGCCAGCGAAGCGAAAAAGGGCGAAATGGCCTACGAGAATATTTGCACGCCGTCACACTTTGCGTTTACACAGCATTATTATCCATAAGATTAGCGGTTCACGCCTGACGCTTTTTTTCGCGGATATCTACTGTTTCACCATGTCTGATACTCTTCATGGAGCAACACGATGGCAATAGCAATTGGCCTCGATTTTGGTAGTGATTCAGTGCGAGCCCTGGCGGTGGAATGCACCACCGGGAAGGAAATCGCCACCAGCGTGGAATGGTATCCGCGCTGGCAGGAAGGTCGCTACTGCGATGCGCCCAACAACCGGTTTCGCCATCATCCGCGTGACTACATCGAATCAATGGAAACGGCGCTGAAAAATGTGCTGCACCAACTCGGCCCGCGCCGGAATGAAGTTGTCGGCATCGGCGTCGACAGCACCGGTTCGACCCCTGCCCCCATTGATGCCGACGGCAACGTGCTGGCCCTACGCCCGGAATTCGCCGACAACCCGAACGCGATGTTTGTGCTGTGGAAAGACCACACCGCCGTCGAAGAAGCCGAAGCCATCACCCGCCTGTGTCACCAGCCTGGCAACGTGGATTACTCCCGCTTTATCGGCGGTATTTATTCCAGCGAGTGGTTCTGGGCCAAAATCCTGCACGTAACGCGCGAAGACCGCAGCGTGGCAGAAGCCGCCGTGTCATGGATTGAACTGTGTGACTGGGTGCCTGCTCTGCTGTCCGGCACCACCCGTCCGCAGGATATTCGCCGTGGACGCTGTAGCGCCGGGCACAAATCCCTGTGGCATGAAAGCTGGAACGGCCTGCCGCCCGCGAGCTTCTTCGATCAACTCGATCCCCTGCTGAATCAGCATCTCGATTACCCAATGTTTACCGACACCTGGACCGCCGATATTCCGGTCGGCACGCTGAACGCCGAATGGGCGCAGCGTCTGGGCCTGTCTGAAAGCGTGGTGATTTCCGGCGGGGCGTTCGACTGCCATATGGGCGCGGTCGGCGCCGGGGCACAGCCCAACACGCTGGTGAAAGTGATTGGCACCTCCACCTGCGACATCCTGATTGCCGACAAAGCCAGCGTCGGCGACCGCGCGGTACAGGGCATTTGCGGTCAGGTCGACGGCAGCGTCACGCCAGACTTTATCGGCATGGAGGCTGGGCAATCCGCTTTCGGTGATATCTACGCCTGGTTTGGCCGCCTGCTTGGCTGGCCACTGGATCAGCTGGCGGCCCAGCATCCCGAACTGAAAGAGCAGATCAACGCCCACCAAAAACAGCTTCTGCCCGCCCTGACCGCCGCCTGGGCGCAGAAACCGTCTCTCGAACATCTCCCGGTCGTGCTCGACTGGTTTAACGGTCGCCGCACCCCGAATGCCAACCAGCGTCTGAAAGGGGTCATTACCGACCTGAATCTGGCCACCGATGCGCCAGCGCTGTTTGGCGGGCTGGTCGCCGCGACCGCCTTCGGCGCGCGCGCCATTATGGAGTGTTTCACCTCGCAGGGGATCCCGGTCGACAACGTAATGGCGCTCGGCGGCATCGCCCGTAAAAACGTCGAGATCATGCAGGCCTGCTGCGATGTGCTTAACCGTCCGCTGCAAATCGTTGCCTCCGATCAGTGCTGCGCCCTGGGTGCCGCTATTTTTGCCGCCGTCGCGGCGGGTGTTTACTCCGATATTCCGGCCGCGCAGCACAAGATGGCGAGCCGCGTGGAACACACCCTCGAGCCGCGCCCTGCTCAGGCACAACGCTTTGAACAGCTTTATCAGCGCTACCAGCAATGGGCGAAAAGCGCCGAGCAACACTATCTCCCTTCTGCGGCCCCGACCGAAAACAAGCCGGTGGTTCAGGCAGCACTGACTCATTAAGGAAATGAAGATGACGATTTTTAACAATTATGAAGTGTGGTTTGTGATTGGCAGTCAGCATCTGTACGGTGCCGAGACGCTGCGTCAGGTGACGCAACATGCTGAACACGTGGTCAATGCGCTGAATGCCGAAGCCAAACTGCCGTGCAAGCTGGTACTCAAACCGCTCGGCACCACGCCGGATGAAATTACCTCTATTTGCCGCGACGCGAACTATGACGACAAATGTGCCGGACTGGTCGTCTGGCTGCACACCTTCTCTCCGGCCAAGATGTGGATTAACGGCCTGACCATCCTCAATAAACCGCTGCTGCAGTTCCACACCCAGTTCAATGCCGCCCTGCCGTGGGACAGCATCGACATGGACTTTATGAACCTGAACCAGACCGCGCACGGTGGTCGCGAGTTCGGGTTTATCGGGGCGCGCATGCGTCAGCAGCACAGCGTGGTAACCGGCCACTGGCAGGACACGCAGGCCCACCAGCGTATCGGGGCGTGGATGCGTCAGGCGGTCTCCAAACAGGATACCCGCCATCTGAAAGTGGTGCGTTTCGGCGACAACATGCGTGAAGTGGCGGTCACCGATGGCGATAAAGTCGCGGCGCAGATTAAGTTCGGTTTCTCAGTCAACACCTGGGCGGTTGGCGATTTAGTGCAGGTAGTGAATGAAATCAGCGACGGAGACGTCAGCGCGCTGGTCGATGAGTACGAGAGCAGTTACCGTCTGACGGCGGCGGCGCAGGTTCACGGCGACAAGCGCCAGAACGTGCTTGATGCTGCGCGTATCGAGCTGGGGATGAAACGCTTCCTTGAACAGGGGGGTTTCCATGCATTCACCACCACCTTTGAAGATTTGCACGGTCTGAAACAGCTGCCGGGCCTGGCGGTGCAACGTCTGATGCAGCAGGGCTATGGCTTTGCGGGTGAAGGCGACTGGAAAACCGCCGCGCTGCTACGAATCATGAAAGTGATGTCCACCGGCCTTGAGGGCGGCACCTCCTTTATGGAGGACTACACCTATCACTTCGACAACGGCAACGATTTGGTGCTCGGCTCGCACATGCTGGAAGTGTGTCCGACTATCGCCACCGCGGAAAAACCGGTTCTCGACGTACAGTACCTCGGCATCGGCGGCAAAGCCGATCCGGCACGTCTGATCTTCGATACCCAAACCGGCCCGGCGGTGGTGGCAAGCCTGGTCGATCTGGGCGATCGCTTCCGCCTGCTGGTCAACACCATTGAAACCGTCCAGACCCCGCACAACCTGCCGAAACTCCCGGTCGCCAACGCGCTGTGGAAGGCGCATCCGGATCTGCAAACCGCGTCCGAAGCGTGGATCATCGCCGGGGGCGCGCACCACACCGTCTTCAGTCATGCGCTAACCCTGGAAGATATGCGCCAGTTCGCCGAGCTGCACGACATTGAGCTGACGGTGATTGATACCGACACCCGCCTGCCTGCGTTCAAAGACGCGCTGCGCTGGAATGAAGTCTATTACGGTTCAAAACGCTGAGACAATGCCCGGCGGCACTGCGTTTGCCGGGCCTACGGTTTCGTAGGCCCGATAAGCAAAGCGCCATCGGGCAAGGAGTACACCATGTTAGAACAGTTAAAACAGCAGGTACTGGAAGCCAATCTTGCGCTGCCAAAGCACC
This sequence comes from Scandinavium sp. M-37, assembly GCF_043558715.1. Lineage (NCBI taxonomy): Bacteria > Pseudomonadati > Pseudomonadota > Gammaproteobacteria > Enterobacterales > Enterobacteriaceae > Scandinavium > Scandinavium sp. M-37. The sequence goes on along the minus strand of NZ_JBIGIN010000002.1, from coordinate 172,237 downwards.
ATCTGGTGACCCTGACCTGGGGCAACGTCAGCGCGGTGGACCGGGAGCAAGGCGTGTTGGTCATCAAACCCTCCGGCGTTGATTATGACCTGATGACCGCCGACGATATGGTGGTGGTCAGCCTCGCTACCGGGGAAGTGGTGGAAGGCAATAAAAAGCCCTCATCCGACACCCCAACCCATCGCCTGCTGTATCAGGCATTCCCGACCATTGGCGGCATCGTTCACACCCACTCACGCCATGCCACTATCTGGGCGCAGGCCGGGCAGTCGATTCCAGCCACCGGCACCACCCACGCGGACTATTTCTACGGCGCAATACCCTGCACCCGCAAAATGACCGACGCCGAGATTAACGGGCAGTACGAATGGGAAACCGGGAACGTGATCGTCGAAACCTTCGAAAAACAGGGCATCAACGCCGCACAAATGCCTGGCGTGCTGGTGCATTCTCACGGTCCTTTCGCCTGGGGCAAAAACGCCGAAGATGCCGTGCATAACGCCATCGTGCTCGAAGAAGTGGCCTACATGGGGATCTTCTGCCGCCAGCTTGCCCCGCAGCTGCCCGAGATGCAGCCAACGCTGCTGGATAAACACTACCTGCGCAAACACGGCGCGAAGGCGTATTACGGGCAGTGACACCTGTATAAAACCACAGCAATACAAAGCAAACCAGGCTATACTCAGGCCTGGTTTGCTTTGTGAGTAGAGTGCGTGGCCCAGGCGCGAGAAGGTTTTTTATTGACCCGTCACTGGCGGGATACCCCGCAGGGTACGGAAGTATCATTTTGGCTGGCGACCGACAACGGTCCGCTGCAGGTTACCCTTGCGCCGCAGGACTCAGTGGCGTTTATCCCCGAGCTCCACCGTCTGCAAACCGAGCGTCTGCTGCGCGGTGAAAACGATGTGCGTCTGGCGCCCTTATCCCTGAAAGACTTTCACCGCCAGCCGGTGTTTGGCCTTTACTGCCGCTCTCACCGGCAGCTGATGCGGCTGGAAAAATTACTGCGTGCCGAAGGCATTACCGTGTATGAAGCGGATATTCGCCCGCCGGAGCGTTATCTGATGGAGCGCTTTATAACCGCCCCGGTTTGGGTCGAAGGTGAACGTCAGGGCAATGCCCTCGTCAACGCGCGCCTGAAGCCAAGCCCGAACTATCGTCCCCCATTGAAATGGGTCTCGCTGGATATCGAAACCACCCGTCATGGCGAACTCTACTGCATCGGCCTCGAAGGTTGCGGTCAGCGCATTGTGTATATGCTCGGGCCGGAAAACGGTGACTCGTCACAGCTCGATTTTCAGCTGGAATATGTCTCCAGCCGCCCGCAGTTACTCGAAAAGCTTAACGCCTGGTTTGCCGAGCACGATCCCGATGTGTTAATCGGCTGGAATGTGGTGCAATTTGACCTCAAAGTCCTGCAAAAACACGCCGAGCGGTATCGAATTCCGCTGATGCTTGGGCGAGGTAACGTCGAGATCGACTGGCGCGAGCACGGCTTTAAGAACGGCGTGTTCTTCGCCCAGGCCAATGGCCGCTTAATTATCGACGGCATCGAAGCCCTGAAATCCGCCTTCTGGAACTTCCCGTCATTCTCGCTGGAGGCCGTGTCACAGGCGCTGCTCGGCGAAGGAAAATCCATCGATAACCCGTGGGACAGGATGGACGAAATTGAACGCCGTTTCGCCGAAGATAAGCCCGCCCTGGCCAAGTACAACCTTAAAGACTGCGAGCTGGTCACGCGCATTTTCCATAAAACGGAAATTATGCCGTTCTTACTGGAACGCGCCACGGTGAACGGCCTGCCCGCCGATCGTCACGGCGGGTCGGTAGCAGCGTTTGGGCATCTCTACATCCCGCGGATGCACCGTCTGGGCTATGTAGCGCCGAACCTGGGCGAAGTACCGCCGCAGGCCAGCCCCGGTGGCTATGTGATGGATTCCCGCCCCGGCCTGTACGATTCGGTGTTAGTGCTGGATTACAAAAGCCTGTACCCGTCGATCATTCGTACCTTCCTGATAGACCCAGTGGGTCTGGTAGAAGGCATGGCCCAACCAGACGCCGAACGCAGCATCGAAGGTTTTCTTGGGGCGTGGTTTTCCCGGAGTCAAAACTGCCTGCCGGAGATCGTCGGGCAAATCTGGCATGGGCGTGACGAAGCCAAAATTCAGGGCAACAAGCCACTTTCCCAGGCGCTGAAAATCATCATGAACGCCTTCTATGGCGTACTCGGCACCAGCGCCTGTCGCTTCTTCGATCCTCGCCTGGCATCGTCGATCACCATGCGCGGCCACACGATCATGCGCCAGACCAAAGCGCTGGTTGAGTCGCAGGGCTATGACGTCATCTACGGCGATACCGACTCCACCTTTGTGTGGCTGAAACGGGCGCACAGCGAAGAAGAGGCCACCCAAATTGGCCGCAATCTGGTGACGTTTGTGAACGACTGGTGGACCGCTGAGCTACAAAAGCAGGGGCTGACCAGCGCGATGGAGCTGGAGTTTGAAACCCATTTCTGCCGCTTCCTGATGCCCACGATCCGCGGCACCGAAACCGGGAGTAAGAAGCGCTACGCCGGAATGATCCAGACCGGTGACGAGCAGCGGATGGTCTTTAAAGGGCTGGAGACGGTACGAACCGACTGGACGCCGCTGGCGCAGCAGTTTCAGCAGGCGCTGTATCTGCGCATCTTCCGTAACGAGCCGTATAAGGATTTCATTCTGGAAACAATCGACCAACTGATGGCCGGTCAACTCGACGACAGGCTGGTGTATCGCAAGCAGCTGCGTCGCCCGCTGGCAGAGTACCAGCGTAACGTTCCACCGCACGTTCGCGCGGCACGCCTTGCTGATGAGCACAACGCCCGGCTCGGGCGACCTTTACAATATCAATCACGGGGCAGCATTAAGTACGTCTGGACCACCAGCGGGCCTGAACCGCTGGCGTATCAGCAGTCTCCCCTGGATTACGAGCATTACCTCACCAAACAGCTGGAACCCGTTGCCGATGGAATTTTGCCCTTCGTGCAGGATGATTTTGCTACACTACTGACAGGACAGCTGGGGCTATTTTGACAGGTGACTAACACTCTGGCTTCCAGTACCATAGCGCCCTTTCCATTCCTGGCCCCCAATTTTGACTCTCCGTGGTAATTTCTGCGGAGGACAATTATTGCCTGCAATTGTAGATATAGAGCCCAAAATATATGCCTTTTACACTTGGTCAACGCTGGATCAGCGATACAGAAAGCGAACTGGGATTAGGAACCGTCGTTGCGATTGACGCGCGAATGGTCACTCTCCTCTATCCGGCAACGGGTGAAAACCGACTGTACGCCCGTAACGACTCCCCCATCACCCGTGTGATGTTTAATCCAGGCGATACCATTACCAGCCACGACGGCTGGCAGCTACGCGTTGACGAAGTAAAAGAAGAAAACGGCCTGCTGGCGTACGTCGGTACACGTCTGGACACCGAAGAAGAAGGCGTGGTGCTGCGTGAAGTGCTGCTCGACAGCAAGCTGATTTTCAGCAAGCCGCAGGACCGTCTGTTTGCCGGACAAATTGACCGCATGGATCGCTTTGCGCTGCGCTATCGTGCGCGGAAATATCAGAGCGAAGAGTACCGTATGCCGTGGAGCGGCCTGCGTGGCCAGCGCACCAGCCTGATCCCGCATCAGTTGCACATCGCCCACGACGTGGGTCGTCGTCATGCGCCGCGCGTTCTGCTGGCGGATGAAGTGGGTCTGGGTAAAACCATTGAAGCCGGGATGATTTTGCACCAACAGCTGCTGTCCGGCGCCGCCGAGCGCGTGCTGGTTATCGTGCCGGAAACGCTGCAACACCAGTGGCTGGTCGAAATGCTGCGCCGCTTCAACCTGCGTTTTGCGCTGTTTGATGATGAGCGTTATGCCGAAGCACAGCACGATGCCGATAACCCGTTTGAAACCGAACAGCTGGTGATTTGTTCGCTGGATTTCGTGCGCCGCAGTAAGCAGCGTCTGGAACATCTGTGCGACGCCGAGTGGGACATTATGGTGGTGGACGAAGCTCATCACCTGGTGTGGAGCGAAGAGGCGCCGAGCCGCGAATATCAGGCCATTGAACAGCTGGCAGAACGTGTGCCCGGTGTCCTGCTGCTGACCGCGACCCCAGAACAGCTGGGCCTGGAAAGCCACTTCGCGCGCCTGCGTCTGCTTGACCCAAATCGTTTTCACGATTTCGAGCAGTTCGTCGAAGAACAGCAGAACTTCCGTCCGGTGGCCGACGCCGTTTCTCTGCTGCTGGGCGGCGAGAAGCTGAAAGATGAACAGATGAATGCTCTGAGCGATCTGATCGGTGAGCAGGATATCGAGCCACTGCTGCAGGCCGCTAACAGTGCCAGCGACGATGCACAAAGCGCACGCCAGGAACTGATTGCCATGCTGATGGACCGTCACGGGACCAGCCGCGTGCTGTTCCGTAACACGCGTCACGGCGTGAAAGGTTTCCCGAAACGCGAGCTACACACCATCAAGCTGCCGCTGCCGACCCAGTATCAAACGGCAATCAAAGTCTCCGGCATTATGGGCGCACGCAAATCTTCCGAAGAACGTGCCCGCGATATGCTCTATCCCGAGCAGATTTATCAGGAGTTTGAAGGCGACACCGGAACCTGGTGGAACTTCGACCCGCGCGTTGAGTGGCTGATGGGCTATCTGACCAGCCATCGCTCGCAGAAAGTGCTGGTGATTTGTGCCAAAGCCGCCACTGCGCTGCAGCTGGAGCAGGTCCTGCGCGAGCGCGAAGGCATTCGTGCCGCCGTGTTCCATGAAGGGATGTCGATCATTGAACGTGACCGCGCCGCCGCCTGGTTCGGCGAAGAAGACACCGGCGCGCAGGTGCTGCTGTGTTCTGAAATTGGCTCCGAAGGCCGTAACTTCCAGTTCGCCAGCAACCTGGTGATGTTCGATCTGCCGTTCAACCCGGATCTGCTGGAGCAGCGTATCGGTCGTCTGGACCGTATCGGTCAGGCGCACGATATTCAAATTCACGTTCCGTATCTGGAAAAAACGGCGCAATCCGTGCTGGTTCGTTGGTTCCACGAAGGCCTGGATGCGTTCGAACACACCTGCCCGACCGGTCGTACCATTTACGACAGCGTCTATACCCAGCTGATTGAGTATCTGGCAGCCCCAGAAAACACCGACGGTTTTGACGATCTGATCAAAACCTGTCGCGAACAGCACGATGCGCTGAAAGCCCAGCTTGAGCAGGGCCGTGACCGTCTGCTGGAGATCAACTCCAACGGCGGCGAAAAAGCGCAGGCGCTGGCCGAAAGTATTGAAGAGCAGGACGATGACACCGGGTTGATCAGCTTCACGATGAACCTGTTCGATATCATCGGCATCAATCAGGACGATCGCGGTGAGAACCTGATCGTCCTCACGCCGTCCGATCACATGCTGGTCCCGGACTTCCCGGGTCTGCCGGAAGACGGCTGTACCGTGACCTTCGAGCGTGATATCGCCCTGTCGCGTGAAGATGCCCAGTTCCTGACCTGGGAACACCCGCTGATTCGCAACGGTCTGGATTTGATCCTTTCAGGTGACACTGGCAGCAGCACTATATCTCTGCTGAAAAACAAAGCATTGCCGGTGGGTACGCTGCTGCTGGAGCTGATTTACGTAGTAGAAGCCCAGGCTCCGAAACAGCTGCAGTTGAACCGTTTCCTGCCTCCAACGCCGGTGCGCATGCTGGTGGATAAAAACGGCAACAACCTCGCGGCACAGGTCGAGTTTGAAACCTTCAACCGTCAGCTGAGCGCGGTCAATCGTCATACCGGCAGCAAACTGGTAAACGCCGTACAGCAAGACGTTCACGCGATTTTGCAGCAGGGCGAAGCGCAGATTGAAAAAGCGGCGAAGGCGTTGATCGAAGCGGCGCGCAGAGAAGCCGACGACAAACTGAGCGCCGAGCTGGCACGTCTGGAAGCGCTGAAAGCCGTCAACCCGAACATTCGTGATGACGAGCTGGAAGCGATTGAAAGCAATCGTCAGCAGGTGATGGAAGCCCTGGCGCAGGCCGGTTGGCGTCTCGATGCGCTGCGACTGATCGTCGTCACGCATCAATAAGGAAAAGGTTATGGTACTGGAGTCCTACAATCCGCCTCAGGATCCGTGGCTGGTGGTGCTCTACCAGGATGAGCACATCATGGTGGTCAACAAGCCAAGCGGCCTGTTGTCCGTGCCAGGCCGCCTGGACGACCACAAAGACAGCGTGATGACGCGCGTTCAGCGTGATTTTCCACAGGCCGAATCGGTGCATCGCCTCGATATGGCGACCAGTGGCGTGATTGTGGTGGCTCTGACCAAGCCCGCGGAACGGGAGCTTAAGCGCCAGTTCCGCGAGCGTGAACCGAAGAAACAGTATCTGGCGCGCGTCTGGGGACATCCGGAAAAAGCGGAAGGTCTGGTCGATTTACCGTTGATCTGTGACTGGCCGAACCGCCCAAAGCAAAAGGTGTGTTTCGAGACCGGGAAGTCGGCGCAAACCGAGTATGAAGTGCTGGACTATGCCGATGACAATACGGCGCGGGTGCTGCTTAAACCAATAACCGGCCGTTCGCATCAGCTGCGGGTCCACATGCAGGCCTTGGGGCATCCGATTCTCGGGGATCGTTTCTACGCCACGCCGGAAGCGCTGGCAATGGCGCCGCGCCTGCTGCTGCACGCGGCAATGCTGACCATTACCCATCCGCAGTTTGGCACGAGCATGACCTTTAAGGCACCGGTAGATTTTTGAGATGACCCTCTCCGGGCGGAGAGGGCATTCAGAACAGGTTACTTAAATCCCTTCTGTTCCTTTACGAGCTCGTAGGCCCGTTGAATTTCCTGAGCTTTCTGCTTCGCCATTTCCATCATTTCTGGTGGTAAACCTTTTGCCACCAGCTTATCCGGGTGATGTTCGCTCATCAGCTTACGATACGCGCGCTTGATGGTGGTGGCATCGTCGGTGGTTTTCACCCCGAGAACATTACACGCATCTTCCAGAGTTGGGCCCCGCTGCGCCTGCTGCCAGCCGCCACCGGACTGTGACTGCTGCTGATAACCGCCGCCAAATTGCGCGCCGCCCTGCATCATACGCAGGAACTGATCGAACTGGGCACGGGAAATCCCTAACTCGTCGGCTATCACAAACAACACTTCTCGCTCGTTAGGATGTAAAGAGCCATCGGCAAACGCCGCCTGGATCTGAATTTCCAGAAACATCCTAATCAAATCAAAGCGACCAAAACAGACGCCACGGAACTGACGCATCTTCTCACGCAGCGGGTAATTATCCGCTTTACCGACGCGGAAAGCCTGCTGCGCGGCAGTCCGAGACTCGCCGTGCAGATTCATGCGATCCATAAAAATGCTGGCGACATGAATGTCCGCCTCGGTGACACGCCCTTTGGATTTGGTCAGATGCCCCATCACCTCAAAGGTGGTGGCGAAGAACAGAGACTGACGCTCCTGCTGGTTCGCAAAAAAATTGAGTCTGCGGCTACGCGCCTTATCAAACATGTGGCCAATCAGCAGCCCAAGCAGCGCGCCCCAAAACCCGCCGCCCATCATCAGCGCGACTGCCACACCAATCACTTTACCCCAATACTGCATAGACTCCCCGGATAGTCATAATCATCATGCCACAGGTGATGCATTCACCTTGATAAAAGGCGATTTTCCCTACGATGACCTTATGGTCAGTGCAGGACATAACCTATAATTTGCTTTATCATACTCGCCATTCTACACGGTGCCTAACGCCACTGGTTCGAAGCGGCAGGATAAACACTGGCGCGTTAACGATGAGTACGTTAGTCTCTGACCGTTTGCAAGCCGCGAAGCCACAGATGACGGAACAACAAATAAAACGTATGAAAAAACGTATTCCCACCCTTCTGGCTACCCTGATCGCCAGCGCCCTGTACTCTCAACAGAGTGCGGCAGCTGACCTCGCAACACAGTGTATGCTGGGGGTACCAAGCTATAACCGTCCGCTGGTTCAGGGGGATACTAATAGCCTGCCTGTCACCATCAATGCCGATCACGCCAAGGGCAATTACCCAGATAATGCCGTATTTACCGGCAATGTCGATATTAATCAGGCCAATAGCCGATTACAGGCGGATGAAGTGCAGTTGCACCAGAAGCAGGCACCGGGTCAGGCTGATCCGATTCGCACCGTCGATGCTTTGGGCAATGTACACTATGACGATAACCAGGTTATCCTGAAAGGTCCTAAAGCCTGGTCGAATCTGAATACCAAAGATACCAACGTCTGGAAAGGCGACTACCAGATGGTCGACCGTCAGGGTCGCGGTACCGCTGACGTCATGAAACAGCGTGGCGAAAACCGTTACACCATTCTTGATAATGGCACCTTTACCTCTTGCTTACCGGGGTCAAATACCTGGAGCGTGGTGGGGAGTGAGGTTATCCATGACCGTGAAGAACAGGTCGCGGAAATCTGGAACGCCCGCTTTAAAATTGGCCCGGTACCGGTCTTCTACAGCCCGTATCTGCAGTTACCGGTGGGCGACAAGCGTCGTTCAGGTTTCCTGATCCCTAACGCCAAATACAGTAGCAACAACGGCACGGAAATCCTTCTGCCGTACTACTGGAACATCGCGCCGAACTTCGATGCCACCATCACGCCGCACTATATGGAAAAGCGTGGCGGCATCATGTGGGAAAACGAATTCCGCTATCTGACCAAAGCGGGCGCAGGCCTGCTCGAATTTGATTACCTGAATAAAGATAAAGTCTACGAAGACGAGAATCCAAACGAAGACAACAGCCGTCGCTGGCTCTTCTACTGGCGCCATGCTGGCGTAATGGATCAGGTGTGGCGCTTCAATGCCGACTACACCAAAGTCAGCGATCCGAAATACTTCAACGATTTTGATTCCAAATACGGTTCCAGTACCGACGGTTACGCTACGCAGAAATTCAGCGTTGGCTATGCCATTGAGAACTTCAACGCTACCGTATCGAGCAAGCAGTTCCAGGTGTTCGACACCGAGAACTCAAACTCCTATGCGGCCCAGCCGCAGCTCGACGTTAACTACTACCAGAATGATGTCGGTCCGTTTGATACGCATATCTATGGCCAGGTGGTGCATTTCAAAAACACCAACGACAACATGCCAGAAGCCACGCGTGTCCATCTTGAACCGACCATCGATCTGCCGCTGTCTAACGGTTGGGGAAGTCTGGATACCGAAGCCAAACTTCTGGCCACTCATTATCAGCAGGAAGACGTTGAGTGGTACAACAACAGGTACGGTACCAAACTGAAAGAAAACGTGAGTCGTGTGCTGCCGCAGTTCAAAGTAGACGGCAAGATGGTCTTCGAGCGGGATATGGACTGGTCACAAGGCTACACTCAGACCCTCGAGCCGCGCGTGCAGTACCTGTATGTACCGTATAAAGATCAAAGCGACATCATGTCGTATGACTCCACGTTGCTGCAGTCGGATTACAGCGGTCTGTTCCGCGATCGTAGCTACAGCGGTCTTGACCGTATCGCGTCGGCTAACCAGGTGACCACCGGTATTACGTCTCGCGTCTATGATCAAAACGCGGTTGAACGTTTTAACGTTTCCGTGGGTCAAATCTACTACTTCACGCCGTCTCGTACCGGCGACGAAGACGATAACTGGTCGCAGAGCGATCAGAAAGGCTCCCTGGTATGGGCCGGTGATACCTATTGGCGCATGACCGACCAATGGGGACTGCGTGGTGGCGTACAGTATGACACCCGTCTGGACAACGTGGCGACCGGCAACGGCACCGTTGAATATCGCCGCGATGAAGATCGTTTAGTGCAGTTGAATTACCGTTACGCAAGCCCGGAGTACATTCAGGCCACGCTGCCTTCTTACTCCACGGCACAGCAGTATAAAGACGGGATCTCGCAGGTGGGCATGACCGCAAGCTGGCCGGTAGTGGACAGATGGTCTGTGGTAGGCGCGTATTACTATGATACCAACGCCAATAAACCCGCGGATCAGATGATAGCCGTACAGTATAACTCCTGCTGTTACGCGCTCCGCGTTGGCTATGAGCGTAAGCTCAACGGTTGGGATGCGAACAATGCCCAGGGTGTATACGACAACGTGATCGGCTTCAATATTGAACTGCGCGGCCTGAGCTCTAACTATGGCCTGGGCACTCAACAGATGTTGCGCTCGACCATCATGCCGTATCAGAGCTCTTTGTAACGCCACAGTTTAAAAACGTAATCCGCCTTTGCGGTTAATTGAAATGGAAAGAGTATGAAGAACTGGAAAACGCTGCTTCTCGGTATCGCCATGGTTGCGAATACCAGTTTCGCTGCCCCGCAGGTTGTCGATAAAGTAGCAGCCGTCGTGAATAACGGCGTAGTACTGGAAAGCGACGTCGATAGTTTGATGCAGTCCGTCAAAGGCAACGCAACTCAGGCCGGGCAACAACTGCCGGATGACGCTACCCTGCGTCACCAGATTCTGGAGCGTCTGATCATGGATCAGATTGTCCTGCAGATGGGCCAGAAAATGGGCGTCAAAGTGTCGGATGAGCAGCTTGATGCCGCCATTGCCAACATCGCCAAGCAGAACAACATGTCGATGGATCAGATGCGCAGCCGTCTGGCCTACGATGGCATGAACTACAACACCTACCGCAGCCAGATCCGCAAAGAGATGATTATCTCAGAGGTGCGCAATAACGAGGTGCGTCGTCGCATTACCGTTCTGCCGCAGGAAGTGGATTCTCTGGCGTCTCAGATGGGCAATCAGAACGATGCCAGCACCGAGCTGAACCTGAGCCACATCCTGATCCCACTGCCGGAAAACCCGACCTCCGATCAGGTTAACGAAGCGGAGAAGCAGGCGCGTTCTATCGTCGAGCAGGCGAACAAAGGTGCTGATTTCGGTAAGCTGGCGATCACTTTCTCTGCTGATCAGCAGGCGCTGAAAGGCGGCCAGATGGGTTGGGGTCGTATTCAGGAACTGCCGTCTATCTTCGCGCAGGCGCTGAGCACCGCCAAAAAAGGTGACATCGTTGGTCCGATCCGTTCCGGCGTCGGCTTCCACGTCCTCAAAGTCAACGACCTGCGTGGCCAGAGCCAGAGCATCTCTGTCACGGAAGTGCATTCCCGCCACATCCTGCTGAAGCCGTCTCCAATTATGACCGACGACCAGGCACGGGCGAAACTGGAACAGGTTGCGGCTGACATTAAGAGTGGCAAGACCACCTTTGATAAAGCAGCCAAAGAACTGTCTCAGGATCCAGGCTCTGCCAACCAGGGCGGCGATCTGGGCTGGGGTACGCCAGACATGTACGATCCGGCATTCCGCGATGCTCTGATGAAGCTCAGCAAAGGCGAACTCAGCGCACCGGTTCACTCCTCGTTCGGCTGGCACCTGATTCAGTTGCTGGATACCCGTAACGTTGACCGTACCGATGCCGCACAGAAAGACCGTGCTTATCGTATGCTGATGAACCGTAAGTTTGCTGAAGAAGCAGCGACCTGGATGCAGGAACAGCGTGCCACCGCGTACGTCAAAATTCTGAGCAACTAATGACGCAACCCCAACGTGTTGTTATCACTCCCGGCGAACCTGCCGGGATTGGTCCAGACCTGGTGGTTCAACTGGCCCAGCTTGACTGGCCTGTTGAACTGGTGGTCTGTGCCGATGGAACGCTTCTGACAGACCGGGCAGCAATGCTCGGTTTGCCGTTAACGCTCCTGCCCTACGATGCCTCTCAGGCGCCAGTGCCGCAAAAAGCCGGCTCCCTGACTCTCCTTCCTGTTGCGCTTCATGCTCCGGCGGTTCCCGGCGTTCTCAATGTCCAGAATGGTCCCTACGTGGTGGACACCCTGGCGCGTGCCTGTGACGGCAGCACCCAAGGCGAGTTCGCGGCATTGATAACCGGGCCGGTGCAAAAGAGCATCATCAACGATGCGGGCATTGCCTTTACCGGGCATACCGAATTCTTCGAAGAGCGTTCGCACACCGATAAAGTGGTGATGATGCTGGCGACAGAAGAGTTGCGCGTCGCGCTGGCGACCACCCATCTGCCGTTAAAAGCGATTAGTGATGCCATCACCGCCGATCTATTGCGGGACGTAATTACCATCCTCGATAACGACCTGCGCCACAAATTTGGCATTGCCGAACCGCATATTCTGGTCTGTGGGCTGAATCCGCACGCCGGAGAAGGCGGGCATATGGGGATGGAAGAGATTGACACCATTATCCCGGTGCTGGATGAGATGCGTGCGAAGGGCATGAATCTGAGCGGGCCGCTGCCAGCGGATACGCTGTTCCAGCCGAAATATCTCGATCATGCTGATGCGGTGCTGGCAATGTACCACGATCAGGGTCTGCCCGTGCTAAAATACCAGGGCTTCGGCCGAGCAGTGAACATTACGCTCGGTCTACCTTTTATCCGCACCTCCGTTGACCACGGCACCGCACTTGAACTTGCGGGCCAGGGGAAAGCGAACGTCGGCAGTTTTATTACGGCGCTTAATCTCGCCATCAAAATGATTGTTAACTCTAAATGAATAATCGAGTCCATCAGGGCCACTTAGCCCGTAAACGCTTCGGGCAAAACTTTCTCAACGATCAGTTTGTGATCGACAGCATCGTTTCGGCTATCAACCCACAGAAAGGCCAGGCGATTGTTGAAATCGGCCCCGGCCTGGCCGCCCTGACCGAGCCGGTAGGCGAACGTCTGGATAAACTGACCGTTATCGAGCTTGACCGCGACCTGGCTGCACGTCTGCAAACGCACCCGTTCCTCGGGCCAAAGCTGACCATTTTCCAGCAGGATGCGATGACCATGAACTTCGGCGAACTGTCGAAGGAAATGGGCCAGCCGCTGCGCGTGTTTGGTAACCTGCCGTATAACATCTCTACCCCGCTGATGTTCCACCTGTTTAGCTATACTGATGCCATTGCCGATATGCACTTTATGTTGCAAAAAGAAGTGGTCAATCGTCTGGTTGCAGGGCCAAACAGTAAGGCGTATGGTCGTTTAAGCGTCATGGCGCAGTACTACTGCCAGATTATCCCTGTGCTGGAAGTGCCGCCAACCGCCTTTACGCCACCGCCTAAAGTGGATTCTGCCGTGGTTCGACTGGTGCCTTACACCACGCTGCCGCATCCGGTGAAAGAGGTTCGGGTATTAAGCCGAATCACTACCGAAGCGTTTAACCAGCGTCGTAAGACTATCCGTAACAGCCTCGGCAATATCTTCTCAATCGACGTGTTAACCGAGCTTGGCGTTGACCCGGCGATGCGTGCAGAAAATATCTCTGTGGCCCAGTACTGCCGTCTGGCTAACTGGCTGTCAGAAAATGCGCCCCCGAAGGAGAGCTAAACCATGATCAATTCGCCCCGCGTCTGTATTCAGGTACAAAGCGTCTACATTGAGGCACAGTCCTCACCGGAAGATGAACGCTATGTTTTTTCCTATACGGTCACCATTCGTAATCTGGGGCGAGGATCGGTACAGCTACTTGGGCGCTACTGGTTGATAACCAACGGCCATGGTCGTGAAACCGAGGTTCAGGGTGAAGGTGTGGTTGGCGTACAGCCGCATATTGAGCCAGGTAACGAATATCAGTACACCAGCGGTGCCGTGCTGGAAACGCCACTCGGCACCATGCAGGGTCACTATGAAATGATCGACGCTGACGGTAAACCGTTCAGCATCGATATTCCCGTTTTCCGTCTGGCCGTGCCAGCTCTCATCCATTGATAAAATGAGCACATACCTTATTGGCGACGTTCACGGCTGCTACGATGAACTGATCGCGTTATTAGAGCAGGTGAATTTTCAGCCAGGGCAGGACACGCTTTGGCTGACCGGCGATCTTGTCGCGCGTGGTCCGGCATCGCTTGACGTGCTGCGTTACGTGAAATCCCTCGGAGACAGCGTGCGGATGGTACTCGGTAATCACGACCTGCATCTGCTGGCGGTGTTCGCCGGGATCAGCCGTAATAAACCTAAGGATCGACTTACCCCGCTGCTCGAAGCATCTGACGCTGACGAATTGCTGAACTGGCTACGTCGCCAGCCGCTGTTGCAGGTGGATCAAGATAAGAAGCTGGTGATGGCTCATGCCGGGATAACCCCGCAATGGGATCTGGACACCGCGGAACTCTGCGCCCGCGATGTCGAAGCCGTGCTGTGCAGCGATTCCTATCCGTTCTTTCTCGATGCGATGTATGGCGATTTGCCAAATCACTGGTCGCCAGAGCTGTCCGGCCTGGCACGTCTGCGTTTTATCACCAATGCCTTTACCCGCATGCGCTACTGCTTCCCGAATGGGCAGCTCGACATGTATACCAAGGAAGCCCCGGAAAACGCACCTGCGCCGCTCAAGCCGTGGTTTGCTATTCCAGGCCCAGTTACGGATGAATACAGCGTTATTTTCGGCCACTGGGCGTCCCTGGAAGGTAAAGGCACACCGGAAGGGATTTACGCGCTGGACACTGGATGCTGCTGGGGCGGGGAGTTAACCTGTTTACGTTGGGAAGATAAGCAATACTTTGTGCAGCCGTCTAATCGTAAACCTCAGTTAGATGAAGGCGACGCGGCAATCGCCTCTTAACCAAGAAAAGACGCTCTTTCCTCATCGTATTCATTTAATAACATGAGGGAAATGCGTCTTTCTGTTTATCCACTCTGCAAATTTACAGCACAGGCTCGTTCTGTAGTTCCTGCTGGAAAATATCCGTCATTTTTTTCACCAGCGTGGCGAAAAATTGATTATTCAGGGCTGACTTGTTGTAGACCATATACACAGGTTGCGTAGGCATCGTGAAATCAACCGCTACTGCCTGAACATCAAACGCATTTTTCATTTTTTCATAGAAGCGTTCAGGGACCAGCGCCAGCATGTCAGATGACTCAACCATCGAGATGTTGGTCAGCAAAGACGGGCTAATAAACCGACAGACTCTGTTTTCCCGCATCATCGAATTCACTTTGATCCGGTTAGACAACAGAATCGCACTCTCCGAATCAACATAGATAAACGTCTCATCAGGTATCTGTTCCAGTGTCATTTTGCCATGGATGCGCGGATGTTGGCGACGACAAATGACCACCGGCGTTTCACTGGAAATCTGTTGGCTAACGCGAGAATGGCTGACATGAGAATGCATATCAAAAATGATATCTGCTTTACGAAAAATGAGCGACTCTTCAATTTCCGTAATCGTGTTATGGCTGATGGTGTGAACAATTTCACACTCTGGGGCTATCTCATCCAACACCCTGCGCATCACGTTCAACGTAAACATTGAGATATACGCCGCGCAATGTACTACTAAGCGCGTAGGTACCGTATCAAATGAAATATTCTGTAGCTTAGCGATCAGGTTGTCATACGCATCTTCCAGGCCTTCATGGATCCCTATCGCCACCGTGGTCGGTGCCAGTGCCTTACCGTCTCTGAGAAACAAGGCATCATTGAAGTGAACGCGTAAACGCCCCAAGGCCTGACTCACCGCAGAAGGGGTAATGCCGAGAGCATCCGCTGCTTTGGTCCCACTCCGATGAATAAATACAGCCTCAAATGTCGTTAAAAGATTCAGATCAAAGGTCTTCACCGTCTTAAAGCGATCGGTGAGTCTATTTTCTTTCATGCGCTCCAGCCTTCTGATTTCGGGTGAAATACGATGATTCGTATTCTCAACATCAATCATAGTCGAGATACTCAATTTGGGGCTCCTTGAGGGTGATTTATTTATACATTTCATTGAGAAACAACTTAATGATGATTTAAAACAACAATCACAATGAACGTCGGCGCAAATCAATTGGAATATTAAACTCATCTTCCTATTGCAATAACGCCGCCCTGAGTAAACATTTAAACTCAGCATATAAACAAGCATCAGAATATAATGCGAATTGTATTACATTCCCATAATACAATAACATACAATAAAATTAATTAGTTGAACCGCTGACATTCTGCCTCAAACCGCTGAAAATTAAATCCTTTCATTTCTCAAAGAAATAAAAAAAACATATAAAACCATCACTATTCATCAAGATACACGCATTATTAATTTTACTGAATAGTACATTAAGTTAAGAGTATGGCGATTTCTCATCCGGATATGAATAATGCATCCCAACGATAAGGGGTGCCGGCTTATATGCTCTCTTTATCATCCCCCACTGACTCTTGTTACTGTTAAAAGAGTGTTTTGTTAAAATTTTTCAATAAAGGAATACCAATGAAAATGGATTCATTTTTCAAAATGAGCGTGCTGGCAGCCGGCTTGGTTGCAGCAATGGGCGCAAATGCTGGTGATACCGGTACTCTGAATGTGACTGGTAGCATCATTGCAACCTCATGTGCGGTTGATTCAAGCAGCACCACTGTCGTGCCAATGGGTACTCTGGCTGCAGAAAGCTTCGCCGATGTGGGTGCTATCTCTGAGAAGCAAGACATCACTCTGAATCTGACTGGCTGCCCAGTTTCTCAGACCGGTGTAATGTTCACCGCGAACGGCGCATCTGATGCCACCAACAATCAGCTGCTGGCCCTGTCCTCTGATTCACTGGCAACCGGCCTGGGTATTGCTCTTTATAACAAAGGTGGCGAACTGATCCCAATGCACTCTGCTTCTGCTGCTGCTCCAATTGATGCTGAAACAGGTGTTGCAACCATTAATCTGGAAGCGGCTGCCATGTCTACCGCTCAGTCAGTTACCGGTGGTTCATTCAACGCAACGACTACTTTTGTTCTGTCTTACAACTAATATTTCCCGATTTATTGACCTGTGGATCAAAACAACACGTTAATAAAATTTGGTAAAAAGGATTAAACCGCTCATGAATATGAAAAAATTAAGTGCCGCAGTAGTTGTTATGTTGGGTCTGGGTGTTTCTGCTGCACAGGCAGATGATGGCTCCCTGAATTTCACCGGTGAAGTGAGCGCAAGCTCTTGCTCCGTTGCTACAAGCTCCACTGAGGTCCCTGTGACTTTTGATGGTTACTCTGCTGCAACTTTAGATGGCGTTGCTCCAGGTACTACTACTAGTGCACTTCAGAAACCTTTCAGCATCCAGCTCGTGGGCTGCCCAGAAGGTCTGTCCGTCGCTAAAATTAAACTGGATGGCAAAACTTCCGGTATTGTGCCAAACGCATTTGTAGGTGCATCAACTGCACGTTATGTTGGTATCGTTATTTCCGATGCTAATACCAACACTATCATTACACCAAAAGTTTTTGGTGGTGATCAAACAATTGTTCCAGGTGCAGAAAACACCCTGAACTATTTAGTTGGTTTAACCAAAACCACCAATGAAAGTGCAGCTGTTGCCGGTACTGTTGACGTACCAGTAACCTTCACCATGTCTTACGAGTAATTACTCTGTATTAAGTGTGTTTTTTAATAAAATGGCTGAGTTAATACTCAGCCATTTCATCTAATCACCTCGATATTACAGTGAGATTATTGCCTTTAACTTTCAAGGTTAACTATGAAATTTTTTAAAAAAGCCCTTCTCCCGTTAGTATTGATCGCCGTATCCACCCCATCGTTTGCCGGTTTTTCCGTAGGTGCAACCCGCGTGATTTATAACGGGAACCAGAAAGAAGCTTCGCTTTCAGTTAAAAACACCGAAGACTCTAATATCTACCTGATTCGTTCCTGGGTTAGCGCTGACAAAGAAGGTGATAAAGTTCCCTTTATTATCACCCCTCCACTGTTCCGCATCGAACCGGGCCAGGACAATGCGGTACGAATCACCCAGACCTCATCGGCTTTGCCGCAGGATAAAGAATCAGTCTACTGGATTAACACTCTGGCGATCCCTCCTGCCTCAAAAGAAAAAAATTCACTGCAGTTTTCTGTTAACACGCGCATCAAATTGTTTTACCGTCCGACTGAATTGAATAACAGAGATGCCATTAGTAAAGCCTGGAAGCAGCTCACGTTTTCGCGGTCTGGTAAAACCGTCACAGCCAATAACCCAACGCCTTATTATATCAATATGACAAAAGTCAATATTGGTGGAAAAGAAATGAAAGAAGGTTATATGGTCCCACCAAAATCTTCTTTGAAAATTGATGATACTCCTACAGGAAACAGCATCAACTGGCAGGCTATTAATGACTTCGGTGGATTGACAGAGAAAGCCAAAGCATCGATGTAATCAAGTCGAAAATTAAAACGAGAATGTCTATTAATTATGGAAAGTAACAATATTAAAAATATTCAGGAAAAAGACAGCGCCAGAGGAAAATGTAATAAAAAAAAGAGTGGTACAGGAAAAGGTAGCCGTACCACTTACTCTTTTTTATTAAAACCCTTATCATTTTTCATATTGTTATCTCTTCCCGGGTTTGCTTTTTCTGCCGAAACTTTTAACCCTGAAATGCTCAAAGCTATCGGTGATGGCGGGGATATGGATGGCGTTAACCTTGACTATTTCGCCGAAAAAGGCGGGCAGATGCCCGGTACTTATCAGGTCGATATTTATCTCAATAACCAGCAGGTAGACTCACGCAACATCGAGTTTGTCAGTCTGCCGGACGCTCCGGGCAAGCTCTATGGTGCGATTACGCCAGCTGAAATGGCGGAGTATGGGGTTAAGCTTGACAGCTTTCCCGAGCTGAAAGCCGCGCCACAGGATGCGAAGCTTACTAAACCGCTGAGTGCCTATGTTCCACAGGCGACAGAAAACCTCGATTTGAGCCGCAAGCGTTACGACATCACCGTGCCGCAAATCGGGGTGAATATGCGCCCACGCAATTCGGTTGACCAAAAACGCTGGGATAACGGCATTGCGGCCTTTATGGTCAACTACAGCTATTCAGGTTCAACCACTGAGCATGACAACAGCGGCCAGTCACAAAGCAACTTCGTCAACCTGCGGGTCGGCGCGAATCTGGCTGCATGGCGTTTGCGTAATTACTCCACCTACAGCCAGCAACATACCGATGGCTCACACGGCGGAAGCGACCAAAATAGCAGTAAATTTGAGTCAATTAACACCTACCTGCAGCGCGACGTGCATTTCCTGCAGGGCGGTCAGCTAACCATCGGGGAATACTCCACCCCGGCAGACGTCTTTGACAGCATGCAGTTCACCGGTATTCAACTTGCTTCCGATGATCAGATGCTGCCTGACTCGATGAACCAGTTTGCACCGACGGTACGCGGCATCGCCAAATCGAATGCACAGGTGAGCATTAAACAGAACGGCTACGTGATTTATCAAACCAACGTATCCCCAGGACCGTTTGCGATTACCGATTTATATCCGTCGGGTAACGGCGGTGATATGGAAGTGACGGTGACGGAGTCGGATGGTTCTACCACCAAATTCACCGTTGCCAGCAGCTCAGTGCCTATTTTGCAACGTGAAGGCCGCTTCAAATATAACCTGGCAATGGGCCAGTACCGTACCGGCAACGATGATACTGAAACCCCTAAATTCGTTCAGCTCTCTAATATTTATGGCCTGACCTCCCGCACCACTATCTATGGTGGGGTTCAGTACGCCGAAAACTACCGTGCCGGTAGCGTGGGCGTGGGCTTCGACTTAGGCTCCCTGGGCGCGGTGTCATTTGACGCCACACAGGCAACCAGTGAGTTCGACGGATCGCTGGGCACCCAAAAAGGTCAATCCTATCGGGCGATGTATGCCAAGAACTTCGAGGCGACCGATACCAACCTGCAGATCGCAGGTTACCGCTATTCGACCAAAGGCTATTACGCCTTTAGTGATGTGCAGGACTATCAACACGACTCGGAGAACGATTTTGACGATTACAACCGTTCTCACAACCAGCGCAGCAAAATGCAGATGTCTATTAACCAGACGATCGGTGACTACGGGTCAATCTATATCAGCGGCAGCCAGCAGGATTACTGGGGTGGCGACGGCAAAGAGAAACTGTTGCAGCTGGGGTACAACACCAGCCTGTATGGCATCTCTTACGGCTTTAACTACAACTACTCGAAAAACCCGGGTATGACCGAGGCGGATCAGGTCTTCGCGTTCAATATGTCCATCCCACTCGACAAATTTATGGGGCCTACCGGTTCTTGGGCGACCTACAACATGAGCACCAAGCGTCATGGCTCAACCATTCAGCAGGCGGGCGTCAGCGGCACATTGCTTGAAGACCACAATCTGAGTTATGCCGTGCAGCAAGGTTATGAAAATCAGGGCAACGGTGCGTCCGGTAACGCCAGCCTGGACTATAAAGGCGGCTCCGGTGAAGCCAACCTGGGTTACAGCTATGACCAGGATACCCGTCAGTGGAGCTACGGCCTGCAAGGTGGCGTGCTGATCCATGAAAACGGCATCACGCTGTCACAACCGCTGGGCGATACCATCGCGCTGGTGAAAGCCCCGGGCGCAGACGACGTTGAGGTAGAAAACAACAGCGGCGTACATACCGACTGGCGTGGTTATGCCGTCGTGCCTTATGCCCAACCGTACCGCAAAAACAACGTGACGCTGAAAACGGAAAGTTTTGGGGATGATGTCGATATGGATATGACGAGCAAGACGGTCATTCCAACCCGCGGTGCCGTAGTGGTTGCCGATTTCGACACCCGTGTCGGCCAGCGAGCCCTCGTACAGATGCTGTTTATGGGCAAACCGGTGCCGTTTGGTGCCACGGTCAGCCTGTTAGATAACAACAGCACCGTCACCGGTATTGTCAGCGATAACGGCGAAGTCTACCTGACCGGCCTGCCGGAAAGCGGCAATATTCAGGCGAAATGGGGCAATGGCAGCAACGAGCAGTGCAAAGGCACTTACACGCTGGCCGGCAGCAATGCCAGCGACCCGACTGCGCTGGTTAAACAAATTACGGCGCAATGCCATTAAGGCATGAGGAAGTAACATGACGAATTTTATCGGTATTTTAAAGAAAATAAGCTCCGCAAAAAATGGCCTGCGGTCGCTGCTGGCGGTGCTGTTATTGGCCTGTGGTGCGCAGAACGCCATGGCGCTTGGTGTGTGTGATGTTCCATCCACTATCCCGCAGGTGACGATAAATCAGGATTTTAGTGTGCTGAAAAGCCAGCCTGTAGGCACCATTCTTGCTACCTATAGCTATAACCAGCAATATCTGCTGGCTAATAATTGCTCAGGGGATTACATAAAATACGCCATGACCTATAACGGTCTTTTCCCGAGACTTGACAGTTCAACGACTGCGAGCGGTGTCCCGGGCGTAGGTATCCGCGTTACCATTGATAATAGCCCTGTATTGGATCACCATGTTTTACAAACTTTTACCGGCGATGGTACTACCCCAATATATGTTCAAACGGTAAAAGTTGATTTCGTCAAAACAGGGGAGACGGCGCCCGGCACAATGACAACAGGTCAATTAGCCACTGTGCAAATCGAGGATAGTGTAAACACATCGCCTCGTTTAAAAATCAACATAGGTAATGTGGTTGTTACGCAACGCTCATGTGAAATCACCGGGTCAAGCGCGATCCCGGTTCCGATGGGTGAAGCTAAAAAGGAAGATTTTACGGGTAAGGATTCAACCCTTACGCCAGTGAATGTAGAAATCCCTCTCCAATGCTTCGCTGATACGTCGGTAAATATCAGCTTTGATGCCACCTCGACTTTGGGAAATGGCATCATTGATTTGGCCAAAGGTGGCGCAGAGGGTGTAGGAATACAATTAAAACTCAGCGGAAAGACGGTTGAATTCGACAAAAAGACCTTTGTTACCAAAACAACCGCAGAAGGTGCGTTCAACATTCCCCTGACGGCGGCCTATATACAAACTGCCGATATCATCAAGCCTGGCCCGGCGAATGCGGTGGCAAACTTTACCGTGACTTACGAGTAAGCATTATCGTCTGACAGATTCCTGAACCGAATCTGTCAGACTTTTTGCGGATAAAAACCCTTCATCTCTATTGACCTGCGTAAAGCCCCGCCACAACCCCTTCGGAAATACGTCGCACCACATCATTTCTCAGCGTACTCTTTCTGCTAATCATATAAATATGAAGGTCGGGTAACGGCAGTTCAGATTTTATTTGCTTCAGCATATAACTCGAACCGTACTTTTTATACAGCCACTCAGGCATCGGGGATATTAGGTCAGATTGTTCAACTACCGCGACGGTTGCAAAAACGGATGCGCTACTGAACACAATGTTTCGTTGGCCATATTTGTCTTTAATATCTTCTTGCCCTTGTTTGACTGACATCCCCTGCGAATTGAAAGTGACAAACTTCTCATTCTTCATCATCTCAGCGGTCAGTGTATCCTTGATACGCGGGTGATTTTTACTACATACCCAAATAAGAGGTTCAAGGGAAACGGGGGTATTGACAATATCGGTACGGAAGATCGGATTAATATCAAAAATGAGATCGACCTGGCGCAATGAGAGCTGATCGTCAAGATTCATCTCATCCAACTCCAGCGTCTGGTGAATAATATTACATTCAATATTTTCCTGGGTCACATAGTTCATGATAACCGGCAGAACTCGCACCCCACAGTACGGAGAGCAAAATACATTCACACTATTTCGGACATTATTACTGACCAGTTCTTGTAAATTATTGAGTAAGCCAAGATAGTTTTCATTAATTGCAGAATGAATATTCACCGCAGTCGCTGTTTTTATTAATCGGGTTCCACTGCGGACAAAGAGGGGATCTGAAAACATTTCACGTAATTTATTCAGAGACTGACTAATGGCTGAACTACTGCGCCCCAAACGCAACGAGGCTTCCCGAACGCTCTCATACACATAGACGAGTTCAAAAACCTCTAACAGGTTCAAATCGAAACCATGAATTAATTGATTATCGATATTTTTTTTATTATCGCTCATTCCTTGCTCCCTAAGTACATTCGAGTGATATGACTGGATTACTTATCCACTGTAGTCCAGGGTATGACTAATTGTTAGTACTTAAACTACGCCATACCTTTTTCTGGCATAAATTTTTGTCAAAAAAAACAGAATACTAGCTAATAACGTACGGAAATCTACTTCTGTAAGACTTCCATACGTTGTGCATTTAGGTGATGAAATTTAACGACGTTCCAGAATCTCGAAACAGTAGCTGTGCGAGTTCTGCTCGTCGGCATCATGAAACTCACTGAACGTGGATTCCCAGTGGTCCGGATCGTAGTCAGGGAAATGTGTATCCCCTTCCACTTCCGCATCAATGTGCGTCAGATACAGGCGCTGCGCTTTCGGCAGGAACTGCTCGTAAACGCGCCCGCCGCCAATCACCATAATTTCTTCCGCATCGCCGCAGGCGGCAATCGCTTCATCGACCGATTTCACCCACTCAACGCGAGAATCAGTGCCCGGCTGGCTACTGATGACAATGTTTTTACGCCCCGGCAGCGGACGACCAATGGATTCCCAGGTCAGACGCCCCATCACTACCGGCTTGTTTAAGGTTGTACGTTTAAACCAGGCGAGATCGGCTGGCAGGTTCCAGGGCATGGCGTTTTCCATGCCGATAACGCGATCCACCGCTAACGCCGCAATCAGACTGATCATTGATAATATCCCGGATGCAAAAATTGCCGCCACTATACGGAAAGCTTAATCTTTCGTCGACATGGGCAAGAGTAAAGAAGGCGAAATTTTTTCGCCTTCTTTCTAAGTCCCCGTTATGCCGAAGGTTTCGTTTCAGGTTCGTCAGCCGGGTTCCCGGTGTGTTTACCTTCTTCGGTTCCCTGCCAACCGTGACGCTGGATGAGTGACATATTGCTGCGGTCTTCGTTAATAATATCGGTCAGCATCGCGCTGGTCCGTTTAAAGACTGCCGCGAAGGAGGCATCATCCTCATCCGCCATATCCACCATTTCTTCTACCATCCGGACGTTGAATCGGCGGAACATGTCAGCACGTTCTCGCGCTTCATACGCCCCGAGCCCCAATGCTTCGAGCGCCATGCGCCCAGACTTCAACGCCCCTTCGAACGTTTCACGCTCCGGCGCATCAATTCCCGCCTGGCGTAGTTGAATGTAGTGGTCGATGTCACGGGCGCGAGCGATAATTCTCAGGTGCGGGAAATGTTCCTTCGCCAGTTCCGTTAGCGCCAGGTTCGCTTTCGGATCGTCAATCGAATTGATCAATACTTCCGCCCGGGCCGCCCCGGCAGACTCCAGCATATCGACCCGCGTCGCATCGCCGTAAAAGACCTTCATATCAAATTTACGCAGCGTATCGACATGGTCTGGATCGTGATCGAGGATGACCATTTTAACGCCGCTCGAAAGCAGCAAGCGCCCGGCAATCTGACCGAAACGGCCAAATCCGGCGATGATCACCCGTGGCTGTTCCTCGTCAATTTCATCGGCTTCACGTTCCTGCCCGCTGCCCGCTTTTTCCAGCCGTGACAGCAGCACCAGCAGAATCGGCGTAGCCGCCATCGACAGCGCCACCGCCAGGGTTAACGCCTTCGCCCATTCCGGGTCGAGCACGTCGGCCATCCGCGCGGTGCCAAAAACCACAAACGCAAACTCACTGCCCTGCCCTAATAGCGCCGCAAACCAACGTCGTTGCGCTTTCGGCACCCCAAGCGGGCGCGCAATCAGCCACAGCGTCACGGCTTTGATAATCAGGAAGCCCGCCAGCAGGATGAGAATCCGTAACGGATGGGTAACCAGAGTGCCAAAGTCGATAGACATGCCGACGCCGATAAAGAACAGCCCCAGCAGCAGCCCCTTGAACGGCTCGATATCGCTTTCCAGCGCATGACGATACTCGGAGCTTGCCAGCAACACCCCTGCCAGAAATGCCCCCATCGCCATCGACAGACCGACCTCTTCCAGCATCAGTCCGAAGCCGAAGACTAAAAACAGGGCCACGGCACTGAACACTTCTCGCAGGCCGGAGCGGGCCACAAAACGCAGCACCGGACGCGTGACGTATCGCCCAAGCAGAATGACCAGCGCCAGCGCACCCGCCACTTTAAGTGCGGAAAGTCCAAACGCTGCCAGCGTGGTTGAGGCTCCGCTCGCCGCCAGCAGCGGGATCATTGCCACCAGAGGAATGGCGGCAATATCCTGGAACAGCAGCACCGCAAAGGCGCTGCGCCCAAGCTGCGAGACCGTCAGGTTGCGTTCATTCATCGCCTGCATGGCGATAGCGGTGGAGGAGAGCGCCAGCGTCAGGCCAATCAGCACCGCGACCTGCCATTGCAGACCCAACAGCATACAGAAGCCGCCGATCAATGCCCCACAGGCCACCATTTGTAGCGCACCGCCGCCAAACACCGAGGCACGCAGTTTCCATAAACGCTGTGGATCGAGTTCAAGACCGATGACAAACAGCATCAACACCACGCCGATTTCAGCGAAGTGCAGAATCGCCTCGGCATCGGTCACCAGCCGTAACCCCCACGGCCCGATGATGCAGCCCGCAATCAGATAACCGAGTACCGACCCGAGCCCGAGTCGAACCGCAATCGGCACAATCAACGCCGCCGAGCCGAGGTAAATCAGCGCCTGAATGAGCGTATGACTATCCATGATGCACCTCCTGCCATTCCAGCAGACGTTGTTTGTAATGCCGCGCCTGCGCGGCCAGGGTTTCATCGTCACAAACAAAGGTGCAATGCATGGCAAAAGGCGGTAACCATTTCAGGCCGCAATACAGGGCGGTGGCCTGGAGCGGTTGGGCCAGCACCTCAAAGCCGGGGAAATTGCCAATGGCAAAGTGATCGTCCCCGCCGCCGGTAGTCACCGCCCACATGAGACTTTTGCCGTGCAGCGCGCGGCCACCGTGCCCGTAGGCCCAGCCGTGTGACAGGACTTTATCCATCCACAATTTGAGAAGCGGCGGCACGCTGTACCACTGCATAGGATGTTGCCAGATGACCAGGTCGGCGCGGGAAAGCGCTTCCTGCTCAGCGGCAATGTCGATATTGAAATCGGGATAGAGGTGGTAAAGCGAACGGATTTCTACGCCGTCGATTTCCCTTGCCTGCTCAAGCATCCGCTTATTCGCATGCGAACGCTGCGGATAAGGATGCGCATAAATAATCAAAATCATTAGCGTCTCTTAACAGAGGAAACATCTTTTCAAGCATATCCCATTGTCGAAAAAACAAATAATGACTTCCGCAATCCTCCGCCATACTGATCTTTATTACCGCATTCCATAATGATGCTGACGGCAAATTGGACACTGCAACGTATCTTCATCCCATGATGAAAACCCGCGCTGACACGACTGACATTCAGCCTGTTGCAACGGGTGCGATATTTCCTCTGCCTTTACAACGGCGCAGATAACGTTGATAGCATCAGTCGGGCAGACGGCATGACAGGCTTCGCATCCATTGCACACCTGAGAGTCGATGTGAAAAGCGTCCTCACTCTGAATCAGGGCCTGCTGTCGACACACCCGGCTACACGCCCCGCATAAAATACAGCGAGCAGGATCCAGGCGCGGGGTAAAGGTTGTAAATCCCGGGAACGCCGCCGCCAGAGGTGCAGGTTGAACCCTCCCGGCGCTTTTCGGATCGCTGCGCACGGAAAGAAGACGACGACGAGAAGCGTTGATGAATGCTTCACTGGAAGGAAAAATCTGCCAGCACGGCTCATCTAGCTGCCGCAAGGTCAGGTTCAGGGCGGCAATAGCCAATCCCCAGCGAGGATGTTCATCAAGCGCCATCTCAACCCCGCGAATATGATACTGGGCGTGCCATAGCAGCAGTTCGTTAAGGGTCGGAGGCGTCACGCTTAAGGGCGCGATCAGGCGATGGTCGCGAAAATAGCGCTGAGGGGGAAGCAGATTCACGATAGCCCCGGTTGGGCAGACGTATAAACAGTTCCCACAGCCAAGGCATTTCTCCGCGGCGAGTGACACCCCCTGTGGCGTAATCGCCAGCGCCTCCACAGGACATGCCCGCACACACGTCCGGCAAGACGCACGCCGAAACTGATGATTCACACACGACTCTCCCACCGCAGGCGGTGGGGAGTCAGGCAATGAAAAACGCAGCATCAATGGATGCTAAAGAAAACAAAGCGCAGCAGCACTTCCGCCACCAACAGCATTACGCCGCCGATAAAGAGCCATCCTCGCTGCGCACGGACAGCGCCGCAGACAAAGATAACGACGCCGATAACGGAGAGGATCCAGCCAGCCAGACGGCAGTCAGCTAATGCCCGGAATGCCGTCAAAGGCTGATGTGGGAAGGTTAGCGCATCATTGAGTCCGACATCCGCCAGCCACGTCATATAAGGAATTTGTGTCAGCAGCCGAACCAGCACCGCTACCACAATCGCCCCTGCGGCCCAACGTAAAAGGCTGCTATTGTGCGCCCCGCCAACCACGCTGAACATCACGCCCCCGACAATCGCCACCGAGCCATAGAACATGACGAGCGTATTGAAGTGCGTCCAGGTCACCACCGAGGTGCGCATATAGATTTCACTCATGCAAAACACATCAATCAGGCCCAGCAACACCGCAATCGGTAATAACCCTTTCACGACCTTCAGCTTGAACAGCAGTGCCAAAAAGATCACGCCAAGACAGGCCAGAAACAGGCTAGCGAACAGGATTTCACGGCTCAGCCATGAGCTACTGATGTGGCGCAGGGCATTAAAGGCATTCAACGGATAGCCCAGGTGAAACACCGATGCCAGCAACCCGACACCCGCCAGTACGCAGGCGCTAAACACCGGCACCCACATTCGCCGCGCCGTACAGGGTGCAAATTTTTCACCGCCACATGCCAGGGAGAGAAACAGGGTCAGTCCCACTGCGCCTTGCAGCAAGAGAGTAAAAATTAACAGCGGCCACTCATGCATTACGCTTCTCCTTTTTCTCAGCATCCTGATGCGCTTTTATCACCAGGTTGGGATGCGTCAGTGCCGAATCTGGCAATCCATTCACATCGCAGAGCACGCCAAACTTTTTCCGCAGTTCATCGATAGGGCCAAACTGAATCGCGCCAAGCGGGCAGGTTGCAACGCAGACGGGTTGTTCCCCCTGCGCCTGAAGGTCGACACAAAAATCACACTTGGACATTTGACCTGTCTGTTCATTCATCTGAGGCGCGCCGTAAGGACAAGACCATGCGCAATATCCGCAGCCCACACACTTGTCGGTGTCGACTCTCACTATCCCATCGCCAGGCCTTTTGTGCATCGCCGTGGTAGGACAGTTTTTGGTGCAGATAGGGTCAGCGCAATGGTTACATGAGATAGACAGGGTGTAAGCAAACACCGTGTTTTGCACCCCGCCCTGGCCCGTCGGCATAAAACCGCCCCCTTTCACTTCATACACCCGACGAAAGCGCCGCCCGACCTCCAGATTATTTTTATCTTTGCACGCCACCTGACAGGCTTTGCAGCCCGAACAACGTGATGAATCGATAAAAAAGCCCAACTGTTTGTCGCTGACTGGCGCATATTCCTTAAACTGACTCATGCTTTGCTACCTCCACCAGCATGGTTTGATGTGAATTCCCTTTCGCCAGGGCGGTAATACGCGACGAGCTTAAAACGTTGGCGCATCCGCCATGATCGACCCCCTGACTATCCGGTTGCCACCATGCGCCTGCCTGCATCGCCACCACGCCGGGAATAATGCGCTGAGTGACTTCCGCTTCCACCAGACTCACTCCCCGCTCGTTATGTATTCGCACCTTATCGCCCTGCTTTATCGCGCGCGACTCGGCATCAAGGGGGTTAATCCACAGTTTTTGCGCTTGCACCTCTTGCAGCCAGGGGTTGGCATACTGCGTGGAGTTCGCCCGGTTTTTGCCTTTCCAGGTTATCAACTGTAAAGGGAAGCGCGTGGTCAACGGATCTTCTGGCCCCTCATGGGCCGGAACGTAATGGGATAACGCCGGGATTTCCGGGTGGTGCATGTCATAGAGCCGTTGAGAGAAGATCTCAATTTTTCCTGATGGGGTTGGAAACGGGTGATTCTGCGGATCGCGAATATTCTCTTCGAACGCAACCCACGGCGCGCTTTTGAAAAGATGCCGACGGGTGATTTGCAGTTCTTCAAAGGTGGGCAGCTTTTCATCTGGCATCGCCAGGCATGTCTGTTGCCAAATATGTTCAATCCACTGTTTCTCATCGCGTCCCTGGCTAAACTCAGCTTCTACGCCGAGTTTTCTGGCGACCTCGCGCTGCCAGTCGTAATCACTTCGGCGTTCAAACTCCGGCTCGATCAACTTTTCAGACAGTACCAGGTAATTCGCGGTCCCCCAGGTTTCGCCGATGTTCCAGCGTTCCATAAAACTGGTTTCGGGTAACAGCACATCGGCATATTTCGCGCTGGGGCTCATATACAAATCGCTCACGACGATAAATTCAATCTTCGATTCATCTTCGAGAACCTTGACTGCTTGATTAACATCGGGATTTTGATTGGCCAGATAGTTGCCCGCCAGTGAGAACAAAATACGAATATTGCTTTTGAGTTTTTCGCCTCCCTTCAGACCATCCTCCGGCGTCACTTTGCTGGCATCATCTGCCGCCTGGACCCAGTTCATGATGGAGATATTTTCTTTCACCGGATTATCCAGCGTTTCGACGCCGGTGGTGAATTTACGATTGCCGCAGCCGCCGTAGCCCGCAGCCCAGCCGCCTTTTACGCCAACATTCCCGGTGATCGTTGCCAACAGCGTGGATCCGCGTGCGGTACGCTCGCCGCAGTTATGCCGCTGTGGTCCCCAGCCCTGAATCAGCGCGGCAGGTTTGGTTGTCGCGTAGTCGCGCGCTAGCTGGCGAATGGTCTGGGCCGGAACATGGGTGATGCTTTCGGCCCATTCCGGCGTTTTCACCACGCCATCTTTTTGCCCCATCAGATATGCCACCAGCGATTCGTTCGCCGGCACGCCCTCCGGCATCGATGCTTCATCAAAGCCGAGGGTGTAACGGGCGATGAAGGCTTTATCGTGCAGCCCTTCGCTGATAATGACGTACATCATCGCGTCCATCATCGCGTTATCAGTGGTCGGCAGTAAGGGGATCCATTCATCGGCCAGCGAAGAAGTGGTGTCGGAATAGCGCGGATCGACGACCACAAAACGTGTTCCGTTTTGCTTCATCTGCTGAAAATAATGGTTGGTATGGCCGAAAATGGTTTCGGTTGGGTTATGCCCCCAAAGAATAACCAAGGGGGTGTCTTTCAGGGTATCCAGCGAGTTACCGCTGGCTGCCACACCGTAGGTATAAGGCGTGGCGGCAACCGTGTTGCCAAGACTCACCGAGTGATAATAAGAGAGGTAGCCGCCGGTCAGATTTAGCAAGCGCTTCATCATACCGTCGCCGGAAAACGCCCCGCCGCTGGTCGCGGTATTGTTATGCATAAACCGCGATTCCGGGCCGTATTTGGCCGTGATGCGCTGAAGATTATCAGCAATCAGCGTGGTGGCTTCATCCCAGGATATTCGTACAAACTTCCCTTCCCCACGCTTACCCACGCGTTTCATGGGGTACTTAAGCCGGTCAGGATGATATACGAATTTCCGATACCCACGCCCCCGTACGCAGGCGCGCATAATAGGCATTTCGGGGTCGAGTTCGTTATCCGGGCGGGTAGAAATTCGAGTGACGACGCCATCGGTCACATGGGCGCGAATATCGCATTTTCCCCCACAGTCAAAGGTGCTGCAGGTAGCAACCACCTTTTCCCCTGCGTCCGTCGGCAGTGACGCCGTTTTTTCAGCCTCTGGGGCAGCTCGCAGTTTAAGAGAAACAAAAGGTAGGGTCAGGAGTAATGAGCCTGACTTTAAAACGTTTCGCCGTGAAAGAGATAAACGATGTTCATCTTCAGATTTATTGTGTTCTTCCATAATCACTCTCCAGTATTTGGAGAGTGATTTTCATCTACTCACAAAGAGTAACCTTTGATAAGGGTCAACATCCTGCGAGCCAGGAACAACAATAGGAATAAACGAACAGTGCGAATCACTAAAAGGAATTAATTATCTAATTCGCCCATCGATTGAACCTGATCGCGGTTGATCTGTTCAGTCTTGCCGGTTTCCGCATTTTTATAGGACACCAGGCCGGTATCGCTATCTACCTCAGGTTTGCCGTCGGTGACGATCGTTTTACCATCGGTGGTTTTCAGCGCCTGGTTTGAGGAACAACCCGCGACGGTAAACAGAGCTGCGGCGGCGAAAATAGAGGTGATCAGTAGATTGTGACGCATGGTGTTCTCCCGTGCACTTCAGTTAAAGAATCATTATCTGTCTAACGATTTTAGGCTAACTGATTGAACGCAGATGGAAAACCAGAACACTCTGAGAGGGAGAAATGAGGGTATCGGCTAACGCCCGGCCTACTGTGTGAGGCGTATACGCCCGGCAGGCGCGAGCGCCGCCGGGCATAGAGAGTAACGATTACTTACCGATCTGCGCGTGCATTTCCTGCACCGAAATTACCTTCTCGGTGGCATCGGCATTCAGCGCCATGGCTGTCGCGAACCCGCCGTTCAGGGTGGTGTCGTAATGCACTTTGTACTGCAGCGCGCTGCGGCGAATCAGCTTGGAGTCTTCAATCGCCTGACGCCCTTCGGTGGTGTTGATGATGTAGGTGTATTCGCCATTCTTGATACGGTCCTGAATGTGCGGTCGGCCTTCATGCACCTTGTTCACCAGACGTGGGTTAATACCCGCTTCGCCCAGCACCACCGCGGTGCCGTGGGTCGCATCCAGCTCGAAGCCCTGTTTCAGCAGTTTTGCCGCCAGGTCTACTACCCGCTCTTTGTCACCTTCACGCACGGAGAGCAGCGCCCGGCCCTGCTTCTTCATGGTGGAGTTGCTGCCGAGCTGTGCTTTGGCGAACGCTTCTGCGAAGGTGCGGCCCACGCCCATCACTTCCCCGGTAGAGCGCATTTCTGGCCCTAACAGCGGGTCAACGCCCGGGAATTTGTTGAACGGCAGCACCACTTCTTTCACCGAGTAGTACGGCGGGATGATTTCTTCCAGGTGGCCCTGCTGCGCCAGAGTCTGGCCGACCATCACGCGTGCCGCCACTTTCGCCAGCGGCAGGCCGGTGGCTTTAGAGACGAATGGTACGGTACGCGCGGCGCGTGGGTTGACTTCAATCAGGTACACTTCGTTGTCTTTCACCGCAAACTGCACGTTCATCAGACCGCGCACCTGCAGCTCGAAGGCCAGCTTCTGCACCTGCTGGCGCATCACGTCCTGGATTTCCTGGCTCAGGGTATACGCTGGCAGAGAACACGCGGAGTCGCCGGAGTGAACGCCTGCCTGCTCGATGTGTTCCATGATGCCGCCAATCAGCACATTTTCGCCGTCACAGATGGCATCCACGTCCACTTCAACGGCATCGTCGAGGAAGCGATCCAGCAGCACTGGCGCATCGTTAGAGACGCTGACCGCCGTCTGGAAGTAGCGACGCAGGTCGGCTTCGTCATACACGATTTCCATCGCGCGGCCGCCGAGCACGTAGGACGGGCGCACCACCAGCGGGTAGCCAATCTCTTTCGCTTTCTCAACTGCCATTTCAATCGCGGTCACGGTGGCGTTGGCAGGCTGTTTCAGCTTCAGACGGTCAACCGCCTGCTGGAAACGCTCACGGTCCTCTGCACGGTCGATAGCATCCGGGCTGGTGCCGATAATTGGCACGCCAGCGGCTTCCAGCGCACGCGCCAGCTTCAGCGGAGTCTGGCCGCCGTACTGCACGATAACGCCCTTAGGCTTCTCGATGCGCACGATTTCCAGCACGTCTTCGAAGGTCACCGGCTCGAAGTACAGACGGTCGGAGGTGTCGTAGTCGGTCGATACGGTTTCCGGGTTACAGTTAACCATGATGGTTTCGTACCCGTCTTCACGCAGCGCCAGCGAGGCGTGAACGCAGCAGTAGTCGAATTCGATACCCTGGCCGATACGGTTCGGGCCGCCGCCGAGAACCATGATTTTATCGCGGTCTACGGACGGGTTGGCTTCACACTCATCTTCATAAGTGGAGTACATGTAAGCGGTATCGGTAGAGAACTCCGCCGCGCAGGTGTCCACCCGCTTGTAGACCGGGTGCAGGTTGTACTGTTCACGCAGTTTGCGGATTTCGGACTCGCGCACGCCAGCCAGTTTTGCCAGACGCGCATCGGCGAAGCCTTTACGTTTCAGGGTGCGCAGGAAGTCCGCATCCAGGCCGGTGATCCCAACCTCAGCCACTTGCTCTTCGAGGCGAACCAGCTCTTCAATCTGCACCAGGAACCAGCGGTCGATATTGGTCAGGTTGAACACGCCGTCGACGGACAGACCCGCACGGAAAGCGTCAGCGATGTACCAGATACGCTCTGCGCCTGCGTCTTTCAGTTCACGGCGAATTTTGGTCAGCGCTTCCGGATCGTCGAGACTGACTTTCGGGTCGAAACCGGTGGCCCCCACTTCCAGGCCGCGCAGCGCTTTCTGCATTGATTCTTGCTGCGTGCGACCAATCGCCATCACTTCACCCACGGATTTCATCTGGGTGGTCAGGCGGTCGTTGGCACCAACAAACTTCTCGAAGTTGAAGCGAGGAATTTTGGTAACAACGTAGTCGATAGACGGTTCAAACGAGGCCGGAGTGCGCCCGCCGGTGATGTCGTTCATCAGTTCGTCGAGGGTGTAACCCACTGCCAGTTTCGCCGCCACTTTGGCAATCGGGAAACCGGTGGCTTTCGATGCCAGCGCCGAAGAACGCGACACACGTGGGTTCATCTCGATAACAATCAGGCGACCGTTTTTCGGGTTAACGGAGAACTGGACGTTAGAGCCGCCGGTTTCCACGCCGATTTCACGCAGCACCGCCATCGAGGCGTTACGCATGATTTGGTATTCTTTGTCGGTCAGGGTCTGCGCCGGGGCGACGGTGATAGAGTCCCCGGTATGGATGCCCATCGCATCGAAGTTTTCGATAGAGCAGACGATGATGCAGTTGTCGTTTTTATCACGCACCACTTCCATCTCGTACTCTTTCCAGCCGATCAGCGATTCATCAATCAGCAGCTCGTTGGTGGGAGAGAGATCCAGGCCGCGGGCACAGATTTCTTCGAACTCTTCGCGGTTGTAAGCGATCCCGCCGCCGGTGCCGCCCATGGTGAAGGACGGACGAATGATGCACGGATAACCGACGTCAGCGGCAACCGCCAGCGCTTCTTCCATATTGTGCGCGATACCGGAACGCGCGGTATCGAGGCCAATTTTCTTCATCGCCACGTCGAAACGACGACGGTCTTCGGCTTTATCGATGGCGTCGGCGGTAGCGCCAATCATGGTCACACCGAATTCGGCCAGCACGCCCTGACGTTCCAGCTCCAGCGCACAGTTCAGCGCCGTCTGGCCGCCCATGGTCGGCAGAACCGCATCCGGGCGCTCTTTTTCAATGATTTTACGTACCACTTCCCAGTGAATCGGCTCGATGTAGGTCGCATCGGCCATTTCCGGGTCGGTCATGATGGTTGCCGGGTTGGAGTTCACCAGAATGACACGGTAGCCCTCTTCACGCAGCGCTTTACACGCCTGGGCACCGGAGTAGTCAAACTCACAGGCCTGACCGATAACAATCGGGCCAGCGCCAAGGATCAGGATGCTTTTTATGTCTGTACGTTTTGGCATGGTTTTCTCAGCTCCTGATACTTATTTGCTATTAAGAGTGGCGGTAGAACGGTAGTGCTCGATAAGTTCGATGAAGTGATCGAACAACGGCGCGGCATCGTGCGGGCCAGGGCTGGCTTCCGGGTGTCCCTGGAAGCTGAATGCCGGTTTGTCGGTGCGATGAATGCCCTGCAGGGTGCCGTCGAACAGCGACTTATGCGTTACGCGCAGGTTGGCAGGCATCGAGGCTTCATCAACCGCAAAACCGTGGTTCTGCGCGGTGATCATCACCGTATTGTTGTCGATATCTTTCACCGGATGGTTGCCGCCGTGGTGGCCGAACTTCATCTTAACGGTTTTCGCGCCGCTCGCCAGCGCCAGCAGCTGATGGCCAAGGCAGATGCCGAAGACCGGGATATCGGTTTCGAGGAATTTCTCAATCGCGGTAATCGCGTAATCACACGGCGCCGGGTCACCAGGGCCGTTAGACAGGAAAATACCGTCCGGATTCATCTTCAGCACGTCTTCGGCTGGGGTTTGCGCCGGGACCACCGTCAGGCGGCAGCCGCGATCCACCAGCATGCGCAGGATATTGCGTTTTGCGCCGTAGTCGTACGCCACCACGTGGAACGGCAGCTCTTCTTCTTTTTTCGCTTCTGGCAGTTCACCTGCCAGCGTCCAGCTGCCTTGGGTCCAGCTGTAGCTTTCTGCTGTGGTCACTTCTTTCGCTAAATCCATGCCGTTCAGGCCCGGGAAGGCTTTGGCTTTTTCCAGCGCCAGCGCCGCATCCAGGTTATCACCGGCGATGATACAGCCGTTCTGAGCACCTTTCTCACGCAGCAGGCGGGTCAGCTTACGGGTATCGATATCGGCAATCGCCACGATGTTGTGACGTTTCAGGTAGGACGAGAGGTCTTCAGTATTACGGTAGTTGCTGGCAATCAGTGGCAGGTCGCGAATGATGAGGCCTTGGGCATGTACCTGGGAAGATTCTTCGTCAGCGGCATTGGTGCCGACATTACCGATATGGGGATAAGTGAGAGTGACGATTTGGCGAGAATAGGAAGGATCAGTGAGGATTTCTTGATAACCGGTCATTGAAGTATTGAAAACGACTTCCCCAACCGCCGTGCCCGTTGCCCCTATGGCCCGACCGTGAAACTGGGTTCCGTCTTCCAGAACCAAAAGCGCTGACTTAATCAAAACATCCTCCAGAGAATATTCACTCAGTTTATCTGCATATTAATTCACTCAATATGACGAATCAATGCAAATCTGCTGCCCGCGAAATTCGTGCAAACGGCGGCATTCTGGATATTTACGCTGAGAAAGTCAACGTAAAGCCGGTATTTTTTATATCATTTTACGCCACTGATGGGTATGGAGCTGTAAAACAGGCAAAAAGATCAGCAAACAAGGTTCCGGGAAACGCTTGCGCACCAGGATAAATGTGAAAGGCAGTGCGGGGAAGTGAAAAAGTGGACCAGATGGTCAAAATTTACAATTACTCAACAGTAATTGAATAGAAGATGTGTTTTTTTACGCATTACAAAGTCAAAAAACAAAAATCGAGAGAAAATTAAAGGGCAATAAATTATTGCCCTCTGCAATCAACACATTACGATTGCTACAACCACATCACGATGGGGGTAAAATCGTTACAAACTGTTGAGATCAAGCACATCACGCATATCAAAAAGACCGTTACGCTTTTCTTTAAGCCACAACGCGGAACGCACTGCGCCATTGGCGAAGGTCATCCGGCTGGAGGCTTTATGCGTAATTTCGACACGTTCACCGATATCGGCGAACATCGCCGTATGTTCCCCGACGATATCGCCTGCACGTACGGTGGCAAAACCAATGGTGCCCGGCACGCGCTCGCCGGTATAACCTTCCCGGCTGTACACCGCGCACGCGTTCAAATCTTTGTCCATGGCATGAGCAATCGCTTCACCCATCGCCAGCGCGGTGCCGGAGGGTGCATCTACTTTATGCCGATGATGCGCTTCGATGATTTCGATGTCGGTGTAATCGCCCATCACTTTCGCTGCCTTTTCCAGCAGCTTCAGCATCACGTTCACGCCGACGCTGAAGTTAGCCGCGAAGACGATAGCGATGCTGTCAGCCGCGTCACGGATGGCCTGCTTGCCCGCATCGTCAAAACCGGTGGTGCCAATTACCATGCCTTTGCCGTGCGTGCGGCAAAAAGCCAGGTGCGTCAGCGTGCCTTCCGGGCGAGTGAAATCGATAAAGACGTCAAAATCATCTTTCACCGCATCCAGGCTGCTCTGAACCTTCACGCCCGTGGCGCCAATGCCTGCCAGCTCTCCGGCATCTGCGCCGAGTAAGGAAGAGCCTTCGCGCTCAAGCGCGGCACCGAGCTTCACGCCCGCCAGCTGCGTTGCCGCCTGAATCAGTTGCCGTCCCATACGGCCGCCCGCGCCCGCAATCGCGACGCGGATGTCTCCATCATGCATATCTATTCTCTTCGTTAATACAATGTAAATCGTTTTCAGAGTAACCAGCGCCTGAAAAGGCTGCCACTAAAAACGGCGATAATTAGAATTTAACGTGAAACTGCAGCAAATATCAGTAAAAGGCATGATCAGCGAAACCCACAGGATTCTCTGACCACCAGCGCAGGGGGCAGAATTATCCTTTTCGGTGGTTCACTGTTGCCCTGAATCCGGCTGAATAACAGCTCTCCGGCCTTACGCCCTATCTCTTTCGCGGCAACGGAAACCGTGGTCAGCGCGGGCTGGACCAGCGCCGCTTCGGTGATATCGTCGAAACCGACCAGCGCAAAATCACGCCCCGGCTCACGGCCTGCTTTGCGCAGCGTCTGCATTACCCCCAGCGCCACAATGTCCTGATAGCAGACGGCGGCGGTGATCTGCGGATACTGCTTAAACAGAGCTTCCGCCACCCGCGCCCCGTCGCTTTGGCTGGCCTGCGAGGCGACAATCCACTCCGGCTTTGGTGCAACACCATATTCCAGCAGCTTGCTGGTAAATCCGCCGATACGCTGGGCCCGGGTCCCCGAATTGAGGCTCCCGCCAATAAAGGCAATGTTACGATGACCCAGCTTCAGTAAATGCGCGGTCGCCATCTGCGAACCGAGAAAATTGTCGGTACCGACAAAATCGAAATCCGGATCGTCCAACGGGCGCACCACCATAATGGCCGGGATATTGCGTCGCTTCAAACCGTCGAAAAAGGCCTGCGGCGTGCCCCTGGCTGCGCACAGCACCATCCCACAGGCGCTGTTACGCATCAGTGAATCGACAAATTTCTGCTGTCGCTCTTCCGATTCTTCGCTGTTTGCCAGAAACAGCAGCATCTCGTGACGCTCCATTTCATGGCTCAGTCCGGCGGTCATCTCACCGTAAAACGGGTTGGTAATATCGTGCAACAGTAGCCCTACCTGATTGCTGCTGCGGTTGCGCAGATTCGCCGCGGTCTGGTTATAGACATACCCGGATTCATCCAGCGCCAGCAGGACTCTTTCGCGGGTGGCCTGCGAGATACGCCCCCGATTGCGCAGCACCATTGAGACCGTGGCGGTCGAGACGCCGGCCTTCGCGGCAACCTGCGCCAGCGTAACAGTGGTCATGATTCCTCCTCGTGTTTCCCACAGATTAATCGAATAACCTCAATTTTGCATTATTCCCTGTGAGACGCTTCACAACCTGACGGTTAAAAATCCCCTATCGCTTATTTTTGCCGGGTTAATCCCATTAACCAGCCTTTCTTCTTAGGGTTAATCGATTAATCTTAAGCCATGAACCTTGGGAGAAAAGAATGAAATCGACGAACTACGATAAACACCCTGAAGTCCCGGTTGAGGGTTACGACAAACAGGCCTGGCAGGGCTGGAAAACGCTATGGCCCGTGCTGAATACCCGCCTTTCTGACGCCAGAAAAACCGTGCTGGTGATTGACTGCTATCCCGGCGTGCGTCTCGACGAACTTGAGCAGGCGTTGCACACGCAGTTCACTGGCAGCTGTCTGATTAACATCGAAGCGGCACGTAAAAACGAGGAAGCGCTGCACCGATTGCTGGCCCGGAACCTGACTGACGATCGCGTATTTGGCGTGCTTTCTTGCCATCAACTCGCTGAATTTTTTGACCCACAGAAGCTGGCCGCTTTGCGCCAGCAGGTCACGGAGGCCAGTGGCCTGGTGATTGTGTATGGTCCTGGTGCCGCGCTGGTCCACGACGGCGATGTGCTGGTGTACGCCGATTTGCCACGCTGGGAAATTCAACAGCGGATGCGCAGCGGCGAGCTGGGTAACTGGGGTGTGGACAATCACGATGAAGATATTCTGCGTCGCTACAAACGGGCCTTTTTTGTCGAATGGCGGGTGTTTGACCGCCACAAAACCCCATTATTACAGCGCGCCGATTTCCTTCTGGATACCACCCTTGCGGATAACCCAAAAATGGTCAGCGGTGACGCGCTGCGCGCCGGTCTGGCACAAACGGTCCAGCGCCCGTTTCGGGTAGTGCCGTTTTTCGATCCCGGCGTGTGGGGCGGCCAGTGGATGAAAAACCAGTTCGATCTCGATCCCTCGAAGCCTAACTACGCCTGGTGTTTTGACTGCGTGCCCGAGGAAAACAGCCTGTTGCTAAGGTTCGGCGACGTGCGGATCGAGATCCCTTCTTTAAATGCGGTCCTGCTGCACCCGCGAGAACTGCTGGGCGAAAAAGTGCATGCGCGCTTTGGCGCAGAGTTTCCCATTCGCTTCGATTTTCTCGACACCATCGGGGGACAGAACCTCAGTTTCCAGGTCCATCCGCTGACCGAATACATCCAGCAGCAGTTTGGGATGCACTACACCCAGGATGAGAGTTACTACATTCTGGAGGCCGAGCCGGGCGCGGTGGTGTATCTCGGCACCCAAACCGGCACTGAGCCGCAGGCGATGCTGGACAATCTGCATCAGGCCGCACAGGGCCAATGCGCCTTTGATGACACCCGCTTCGTCAATCAGATCCCTGCCCGCAAGCACGATCACTTCCTGATCCCGGCAGGCACCGTTCACTGTTCCGGCTCGGGCACGATGGTGCTGGAAATCAGCGCCACGCCGTACATTTTCACCTTCAAGCTGTGGGATTGGGGACGACTGGGAATGGACGGCCTGCCGCGCCCGGTACACCTCGAGCACGGTGCCAAGGTTATCGACTGGCAGCGCGACACGTCCTGGGTACATGAACATCTGGTCAACCGCATCGAGCCAATCGGTGAGGGCGATGGCTGGCGCGAGGAGCGTACCGGGCTGCACGAACGAGAATTTATTGAAACCCGTCGGCACTGGTTCACAAAACCCGTCACCCACCATACCGGGGGCGGCGTGAACGTCCTGAATCTGGTCGCCGGGGACGAAGCCCGCGTGGAGAGCCCAACCGGGGCCTTTGCGCCTTTCGTGGTCCACTACGCCGAGACCTTTATTGTGCCTGCAAGCGTAGGTGAATACCGCATCACGCCGTGGGGCAAAGGCGTCGGCCAGCAGTTGGCCACCGTCAAAGCCTGGGTCAGGGGGTAAAAATGATCAACGTGATTGTCGCTTCTCATGGTCCGCTCGCGAGCGCCCTGCTGGACAGCGCCACGCTGGTATATGGCGAGCTGCCGTATGTTTTCCCCGTCACGCTCGGGGAAACCGCCGGGATTGATGGCTTTAGAAACGATTTTGCCAGCACGCTGGTGAAGGCTCAGTGCAATGCGGATGGCGTGCTGGTGCTGTGCGACATGCAAAGCGGCACGCCGTGGAACGTCGCCAGCCATCACGCGTTTTCTCCCACAACGATGCCGCCGATGGCGGTCCTGGCGGGGGTGAATTTGCCAATGCTGCTGCAAACCGACGATATCCATGCTCTGACCGATGTCCACGCCGCAGCGGCACAGCTCCTGGCGTTAACGCAGCCCACACTGGTCATCGCCGCTCCCGTCTCGCTCACGCAATCTGATGATTTTTAAAGAGGTGTTTTATGAGTCTTTCTTTTGTACGTATCGATGACCGCGTCATTCATGGGCAGCTCGTCACACGCTGGGCCAAAGAGCTGCCCTGTGATGGCATCATCGCTATCGACGATGCCGTTGCGGCCGACCCACTGCTCTCGTCGGTGATGAAAGGCGCGGTATCAGACACGAAGGTCTGGCTGTTTGATACTGCCACCGCCATCGAAAAGCTGCCCAAAGTTATCGCCAGTGAGAAGCGGTATTTCGTGATTGGCAAATCCCCGGTCACCCTGCAACGCATTGAGCAGGCGGGGATCAGCCTGAAAAACAGCAACGGCAAAATCAACGTCGGACCGATGAGCGCCCGCGCCAGCAGTACCACCATCGGCCCGAACCAATCGGTAACGGCAGAAGAAATTGCCGCCTTTGAATGGCTCACCGCCCAGGGCCATCTGGTCGAGTTTCGTCTGGTGCCAGATGCCAGTTGCTACAGCTGGCAGGACGCACGCCAAAAACTGAAATAAGGAGCTGAAGATGATTTTCGAAGCCACACTGATTGGCCTGCTCTGTTACCTTGGTGCGCTCAGCAGCCCCTGGCTGTTCGGCCTGACCGGCGGCTGGTATCTCCTGTCCCGCCCATTAGTGTCCGGGATGCTGGTCGGTCTGATCCTCGGTGATGTAAAAACCGGGATCATGATAGGCGTCGCGGTCCAGGCGGTGTATATCGCGATGGTCACCCCGGGCGGTTCGATGCCTGCGGATCTCAACTTTGTCGCCTGGCCCGCCATTGCACTGGGGATCCTCTCCGGCAAAGGCCCGGAGGTCGCCGTCGCATTGGCCGCGACCATCGGCATTGCGGGAACCATTCTGTTTAACACCATGATGGTGCTGAACTCCTTCTGGAACCACCGGGCCGATACCGCCCTTGAACGTGGCGACGAACGCGGCATTTATCTCAATAGCGCCATCTGGCCGCAGGCGACCAACTTTGTGCTGCGTTTCGTGCCGACGTTTATCGCCGTTTATTTTGGCGCGCAGTACATCAGCGGCTTTATGGACAGCCTGCCCGCCATCGTGATTTCCACGATGAGCGTACTGGGCGGTATTTTACCGGCGGTCGGGATAGCTATCCTGCTGAAACAAATCATTAAAAATTACACCATGCTGATTTATTTCCTCGTCGGCTTTATCTGCATCGTATTCCTGAAACTGAACATGGTGGCGCTGGTTATCGTTGGCGCGCTGCTGGCGCTTATCCATTACAACTACAAGCCGGAAGCACCGCAGACCGCGGGCGTGAAGCCGACTGTCGATGATGAGGATGAATTCTGATGGAAGAACGTAAACTGACCCGCACCGATCTGCGCCGCTGTTGGCGCGCGTGGATGATGCATAATTTATCGTCGATGAGCTTCGAACGTCTGGAATCGTTCGGCTTCTGCCTGAGTATGCTGCCGGTGGCGAAGAAACTGTATCCCGACGCAACACAGCGGAAGGAAATGCTGCGTCGTCATGCCTCGTTCTACAACACCGAGCCGCAGATAGGCGCGATCGTCAACGGCATGGCGCTGGGGCTTGAGGAGAAAAAAGCCAACGGCGAGCCGATTGATGGGGAAACCATTAACACCCTGAAGGTCGGGCTGATGGGGCCGATCGCCGGGATCGGCGATTCGATGATCCCCGGTATGCTGATCCCGATTTTGCTGAGTATCGGCATGGCACTTGCCGCCGGGGAAAATATTCTCGGCCCGCTGTTTTACACCATCGCCTGGCTGGCCATCATCTTACCCGGCTCATGGTTCCTGTTTTTGAAGGGCTATCGGATGGGATCCGGTTCGGTGGAAATGCTGGTCAGCAGCAAATCGACGCGTCTGCGTGAAGCGCTGTCGCTGCTCGGGGTGTTTGTGATGGGCGGCGTGGCGGCAAGCTATGTGAAGCTTGGCTCGGGCCTGGAATTCGTGACTAAAGATGGGGTGAACATTCACCTGCAGCAAATGCTCGATGGGATTTTCCCGCAGTTGCTGCCGCTGATTGTGGTGCTCGGCACCTGGTATCTGATGGCCAAGCGCGGCGTTTCACCGGTGAAAGCCATGCTCCTGCTACTGGTGCTGGCAGCGGTCGGTGTCGCTACCGGGCTGTTTGCCTGACACGCCCGGCGGCACGGCGTTTGCCGTGCATGGATGACGGTAAATACCGTGCCGCCGGGCAGTGCTTATGGGTGAAAATTCTGCCACAGCGTGGCGGTTTTGTCCGGGCGTGAAATGAACTGGAAACGCGCCGGGTCATCGATGAACTGTTGATAAATCGGCGCGTCGGTAAGGCCAAACTCCCGATACGCACGAGGGGTAATCACCTGCAATCGCGCGGGTGAATAGTGCGTATTATGCTGCCAGATAATTTGTCGGTCCTGCATCAGCGGATACCACGCCAGCCCTTTATGCGCCCGCACGGCGTCGTACTCAAAGCCATATTCCCGGTCACACCATGCGCCAAAGGTCAGCGGCTGCTCGGCATCCGCCGAAATCGTGGCATGTCCCCAGCCCGGCGGCACCAGCACTTTTTCACCTGGCCCGGCAATGACCGCAAAGCAGCGTCCCGGGTCGTCGGCGACGTATTCCTGCATATAAATAATGGCTTTGCCCTGCCAGATTTCATACAGCTCCGGCGGCGACCAGCCGCTGTGCTGGCTGATACGATGAATATGCCCCTGGCTGCGGATGGGTTCCGCTCCCAGCGTTCCGGCAGCATAGGTGACAACGCCAAATAACAGCATCCGCTTTTTCAGTTCTTCTCTGTCCTGAAGCCGGGCGACGTCCATGGCTATGGCATACACCTCTTCCGGCCCGTCGCACAAAGGGTCGCGGAGTGAAAAACGGATTTGATCGAGGGTGCGGATCTCCGGCATTGGGCCGGTAACATCTTCCCCGTAGCCAAAGCCCATCGGCTGGCGCTGAATGGTCATATCGAGGCCAAAACGTGCCGCATTGTCAGCCATTCTGCACCTCTTTTGCCATTAGCTTCAGGGTGTCAGTGGTGACCCGCAGGGCAAAACCGCCGCTGAGCGCAGCATAATCATGGCCGGCGATGCTCGGCCAGACGGCCAGCGCCGACAGGATATCGCGCCCGGTGTTTATCAGCCGATGTGCCGTCAAGCCGGGAATAATATGTACTGAACCTGGCTGCACCCGCTCCAGTCGGGTTTGTCCATTTTCAGACTGGAGCAACAATAACCCTTCGCCGCGCAGACCAAAATACACTTCGCCCTGCTCACGGCGAGCATGGAAATGCCCCCGGGTCATGAAGAACTCATTGCCGACGCGACCCGGGTTGAGATGGGTCACGCCGGTATACAGCTCGCCGTCTCCTGATGGGGTATCAAGCATTTCAACGCGATAGACGACGAGCGCGGGGTCACCGCCACGCCATGCCTCATCGTCGGCAAAAACGCCGTTTAGATCACCGAGGTGAGTGG
The DNA here is from genome assembly GCF_043558715.1 of Scandinavium sp. M-37. Lineage (NCBI taxonomy): Bacteria > Pseudomonadati > Pseudomonadota > Gammaproteobacteria > Enterobacterales > Enterobacteriaceae > Scandinavium > Scandinavium sp. M-37. The sequence goes on along the minus strand of NZ_JBIGIN010000002.1, from coordinate 128,214 downwards.
GTTTTTGCATCAGCGGTGCGCCAGACAGAGCACCACTGTCCCATGCCACCTGCGGCGGCATCTTTATTGAAGGATTCATCTGTTTCTCCGGCCCGAGGAGAACAACAGACTGAGCGTAGCAGATTAATCGATTAACCGTCTGTGCGTTGGTTCACTTTGCCGACGAGTCACGCCAGGGAATAGCTGACCACCAGCTGGCCCTTTTTGAACTTGAGATGGGTAATGTCGACCTTGCCTAACTCGGACAAGCTGGCGACGTGCGTCCCGCCGCACGGGTAAGTCCGCTGGGCGCCATATCCAACCTGGCGAATGCCCTGTTCCATAAAATGATTACGCGGCAGATCCTCATCTATCCAGCCGTCGATTTTTGTCTGAAACGCGCTGACGTCTGGCAACTCGGCGTTATCGATCGCCACAAACGTGATGCGCCCTTCTCCCGGCCAGTGGTGAGCTTTGACGGGCTGCCAGCCAAGCAGTTCGCCCGCCAGGCCAATCAGATGTCCGGCAGAGTGTAATCGGGTATGCAACTGTCTGGCCGCAGCATCCACCTGCATCGACACCTCACCAGGCGGCAGCGGTTGCGACAGCAGATGTACCACATGGTCATCGCGCGTCAGCACGTTTTCTACCGCAACACCGGCAATCCAACCGCTGTCAGCCGGTTGACCGCCGCCCTGTGGGTGAAACAGCGTGCGGTCGAGTATCACGGCGTAGCGTCCATCCGCCTCGGTTTCACAGCGTAAGACCTGCGCCTGCCCTTCGGTGGCATCACTGGTGTAGTAAAGGCGTTCTGTCATGCTTGTTCTCCTCTTGTTCTGGACAGTATATTGATATCGTCAATGGCGATAATCCCCTCCACCTTCAATGCACCTTTGCGTGACAGGCACAAATGAATCTGAACTTACTTCCCGATCTCGCGCTGTTTGTCCAGGTCGTTGACCAGGGCAGCTTTTCCGCCGTGGCCCGTAAATCCGGGGCGACGCCCTCCGCCATCAGCCGCAGCGTGTCCCGTCTCGAGCAGGAAATGGGCAGCAAACTGCTGCACCGAACGACCCGAAAACTGCGCCTGAGCGACAGCGGCAAGACGGTCTATCGTCATGCGCAAGAAATGCTGGAGGCCGCGCGTCTGGCGATGGACGGCGGCAATCGTGAGCAGGCGATAGCCCAGGGAAAGCTGACGATCAGCGTACCGAAAGCCATCGGGCGCTTTGTGGTGCATCCGCTGATGATCGAATTTCTGGCACGTTTCCCGCAGGTGGATGTTTGTTTGCGGCTGGAGGACAGGGTTCTGGATTTCATTGATGACGGGATCGATCTGGCGCTGCGCATTACCCACTCGCCCTCACCCGGTCTGCATGGCAAACCGCTGATGCCGGTGACGCATGTCATTTGCGCCACGCCTGACTATTTGCAGCAGCACGGCACGCCGCAAACGCCGCAGGAGTTGATGGCACATAGCTGCATCAGCTTGGGCGAAATGCCCGCCGACGCACGCTGGAAATTCCGTCGCGAGGGGAAAATGGAAACCGTTCAAACCCAGGGACGCTATGCCGCCAACCACACGGCGGTACGCCTCGACGCGGTCAAACAGCATCTGGGGATCGGCAGCCTGCCACTGTTTACCGCCCGAGAGGCACTGGAGAGCGGCGAGATTGTTCAGGTCTTGCCGGAATGGGAATTTATCAGCCGTTATTCCGGACAGCTGTGGCTGCTGTGGTCGGGTAACAAACATCTGCCCGCCAGGATGCGGGCGATGATTGATTATCTCAGCGACAAGATTTAGCCCGGCTTACGGTGCCAGCGCCAGCACCTCGGCTACCCACTGGCGGAAACCGTCGACGTCCAGATCCAGCGCCACCTGTGCGTTCGCCGGATGCCCAAGACGGTTTTCGATATCCACCACCGTGGTGCCTGCTGTGTACGTTCCCTGCGTTTCCACCGCCACGAAGCATGATTTCAGGGTGAACAGTTCCGGGCGAACCAGCCAGGCAATCGCACACAGGTCATGCATCCGCAGGCCGCTGCTCATGCTGCCGCTGCGATAGTGGCTGAACAGCGAATGCAACATTTTGCCAGTGTGATTCAGCGCGGGCAGCTGGGCCAGATACTCCGGCGTGAGCAGCGCCTGATTGGTAACGTCCAGGCCGCACATCACGATTTCAATCCCACTCTGGAACACCCGCTCGGCGGCTTCCGGATCGATGGCAATGTTAAATTCGGCGTTTGGTGTGAAGTTACCGCGCCCGGACGAACCGCCCATGATAACCAGCCGACGAATATTGAACGTGCATTCCGGATACTGTGTCAGCAGCAGCGCGATGTTGGTCAGCGGGCCGATCGCCACCAGCGTCATTGGCTCCGGGGCACTCATCAGCTTATCGCGAATGGCCATAAACGCCGGTTTCGCCAGCGGCTGACGCTGATGATCGACGAAGTCGTAGCCTTCCATGCCAGATTCACCATGCACGTAGGCGGCATCACGCAGCGGACGCAACATCGGGGTGGCGGCACCTTGTGCGACCGGGATATCTGCCTGCCAGAAATGCAGTAATTGCAGGGCGTTACGCGTTGTTTTCTCCACCGATACGTTTCCCGCCACGGTGGTAACCAGCTGGAGGTCGAGTTCAGGCGCAAACAGTGCCGCAGCAAGGGCGGCGGCATCATCGATACCGGGATCGGTGTCGAGAATAAAGGGTAACGGCATGATTCCTCCATAAAAAAAGCCAGGTTATTAGCCTGGCATTTTTACATACGTTGCGAATAAAAAACTTATTCCACTTCGCGGATATCGAGTCTCAGCTCTTTCGGCACTTCAAAGACGATGTTCTCTTCACGGCCTTCGAGTGGGATAGCCTCCCCACCGCCCAGCTCCTGCAAGCGCGCAATCACATTCTGCACCAGAATATCCGGGGCGGAAGCGCCTGCGGTGACGCCGACGCAGGCCGCGGTTTTGACCCACTCTTCCTGGATGTCAGTTGAGTCATCAATCAGGAATGCCGCCTTGCCCATACGCTGAGCCAGTTCCGCCAGTCGGTTGGAGTTGGAGGAGTTTTTTGACCCGACAACCAGCACCACATCGGCACGCTGCGCTAAGTCACGCACCGCTTCCTGACGGTTGGTGGTGGCATAGCAGATGTCGTCCTTGCGCGGCCCGACAATTTTCGGGAAACGGCTGCGCAGGGCATCAATAACGTCCGACGTATCGTCCACCGAGAGCGTTGTCTGGGTCATGAACGAGAGGCGTGCTTCGTTTTTGACATTCAGCTTCCAAACGTCTTCCGGCGACTCGACCAGATACATGCCCCCTTCCGGGTTGCTGTACTGGCCCATTGTGCCTTCCACTTCCGGGTGTCCCGCGTGGCCGATAAGAATCGACTCTTCACCACGACGGCTGGCGCGGGCGACTTCCATATGCACTTTGGTCACCAGCGGACAGGTGGCATCAAAGACGGTCAGGTCACGGCTTTTGGCTTCATTACGCACGGCCTGAGAAACACCATGCGCGGAGAAAATCAGGATCGCGCCGTCTGGCACTTCGCTGATTTGCTCGATGAAAATCGCGCCGCGCTGACGCAGGCTGTCAACCACGTAGCGGTTGTGTACCACTTCGTGACGGACGTATATCGGCGCACCGAAAATCTGCAGCGCGTTTTCAACAATGCTGATAGCGCGGTCTACACCGGCGCAGAAACCGCGCGGGTTGGCCAACAGGATCTGCATTTTATGCCTCCAGTGCCGGGTCTATCTCCAGCACTTCAATATCAAAATGAACGGTACGCCCCGCCAGCGGGTGATTGAAATCGACGGTGATCGAATCGCCGTTAACCTCACGAATAACCCCCGGCATTTCGCTGCCATCCATTGCGGTAAAGAGCATGATCGCGCCTATATCCGGCTCGCCAGCATCCATAAACTCACGGCGTGAAAAGTATTGGATGAGATCCGGGCTCGGTACGCCAAACGCGGCATCAGGCTCCAGCGAGAACGTGGTTTTATCGCCCTCTTTCAAGCCTAGCAGATGTTGTTCCAGACCTTCGGACAGCGACGCATCGCCAAGACGGAACAGCGCAGGTTTGCCGTTATTGCGGGTGGATTCGGCGGTGGAACCATCGTCAAGTTTCAATGTGAAATGAACCAGGACCGCGCTATTGCTCTGAACAGATTTAGACATGCAGGATTGCTCGCTAATGTTGCCCGGTGGCGCTGCGCGGACCGGGCCTACGGGGTACGTAGGCCGGGGCACGCGTCGCGCCGCCCGGCGATTTTTTTACGCCTGTTTCTTCGCCGCGGCGTTCGGCAAGAAGCCTTCCAGCACCACCAACGCCGCACCGATACAGATAGCGGAGTCGGCGAGATTGAAGGTCGCGAAGTGCCAGTTGCCGACGTAGAAGTCGATCATATCGACCACGAAACCGTGCCACAAGCGATCAAACAGGTTACCCAGTGCGCCACCGATGATCAGCGCATAGGCGATGTTATTCAGCTTTTGCGTCGCTTTTGAGCGATACATCAGCACCGCCAAAATCACACAAATACCGATCGCAATCCCGGCGAAGAACCAGCGCTGCCAGCCACCGCTGTCGGCGAGGAAGCTGAACGCCGCGCCATAGTTACGCGCATAGTGCAGATTCAGCGACGGGAACAGCGACACCGTCTCCCCCAGCTCGAAATGCTGGAGGATCAGGAATTTGCTGCCGAGATCGATAATCAGCACCACCACGACCAGCCACAGCCAGCGCAGGCCACTTTTACAGATTGATTGGCTCATCAGGCAAACTTACGTTTTTCGCCGGCACCGGCGACGTTGCTGACACAGCGGCCGCAGATTTCTGCGTGTTCCGCCACCTGGCCGACATCTTTGGTGTAATGCCAGCAGCGCGGACACTTATCACCTTCGGCTTTCTGCAACGCCACTTTCAGGCCTTTGAGCAGTTCGCTCTGCTGTGCCTCGGCGGTTGCTGCGGCATAATCCGCAACAGAGGCCCCGGAGGTCAACAGGACAAATCGCAATTCATCGCCCAGCGCCGTCAGTTTAGCCGCCAGTTCAGGCTCGGCATACAGCGTGACCGCTGCTTCCAGAGAACCACCAACTTTCTTATCGGCACGCGCCTGCTCGATGACTTTGTTCACTTCGCTACGCACTTTCAGCAGCTCGTCCCAGAAGGCATCGTTCATCGCTTCGGTATTATCCAGCCCAAACAGGCCGGTGTACCACTCGCCGGTAAAGACGTACTTCTCGCGGGAGCCTGGCAGGTAGCCCCAGATTTCGTCCGCGGTGAAGGACATGATTGGCGCCATCCAGCGAACCAGCGCTTCCGCGATGTGATACAGCGCGGTCTGACAGCTGCGACGCGCCACGCTGTCCGCTTTGGCGGTGTACTGACGGTCTTTGATGATATCGAGATAGAACGAGCCCATTTCGATGGAGCAGAAACGCATCAGGCGCTGCACCACTTCGTGGAAATCGTAAGACTCATACGCTTTCAGGATGTCTTCCTGTGCGGCTTGTGCACAGCCCACCGCCCAGCGATCCAGGGTCACCATCTCTTCCGGTTTCACCATGTCTTTTACCGGATCGAAACCGTTCAGGTTCGCCAGCAGGAAGCGCGCGGTGTTACGGATACGACGGTAGCTGTCGGCGGCACGTTTGAGGATCTCGTCGGAGACCGCCATTTCGCCGGTGTAGTCGGTAGAGGCGACCCACAGACGCAGAATGTCGGCGCCCAGTTTGTTCATGACGTCCTGCGGCGATACGGTGTTACCGATCGACTTGGACATTTTGCGGCCCTGACCATCCACGGTGAAGCCGTGAGTCAGTACCTGGCGGTAAGGCGCTTTGCCTTTCATCGCCGTGGAGATCATCAGGGAAGACATGAACCAGCCGCGATGCTGGTCAGAACCTTCCAGATACATATCTGCCGCGTGGCCGCTGAATTCAGGGCGCACGTCAACCACGGACGAGTGCGTCGAACCGGAATCGAACCAGACGTCGAGGGTATCCGGCACTTTCTCATAGGTGTCAGCGTCGTCACCCATGATCTCGCGCGGGTCGAGATCCCACCACGCCTGAATGCCGTCCTGCTCAACGCGTTTTGCCACTTCTTCCATCAGCTCAAGCGTGCGCGGATGCAGCTCCTGCGTTTCTTTATGGACGAACAGTGACATCGGTACGCCCCACGTACGCTGACGGGAAATACACCAGTCAGGACGGTTGGCGACCATTGATTCGATACGTGCCTGGCCCCAGTCCGGGATCCACTGTACGCCTTTGATCTCTTTCAGCGACTGCTCACGCAGGCCTTTCTGATCCATGCTGATGAACCATTGTGGCGTGGCGCGGAAGATGATCGGCGTTTTGTGACGCCAGCAGCACGGATAGCTGTGAACCAGTTTCTCAACGTGCAGCAGCGCCCCGCTGTCACGCAGGATATTGACGATAACGTCGTTGGCTTTGAAGACGTTCACGCCGTCAAGCGCAGGGTAAGTGCCTGGCAGATACGCGCCGTCCGGGCCTACCGGGTTAGCGATTTCCAGACCGTATTTCTGGCTGATGGTGTAGTCGTCCGGACCGTGACCACCGGCGGTATGCACCGCACCGGTACCCGCATCCAGAGTCACGTGATCGCCAAGGATTGCCGGAACATCGAAATCGAGGAACGGATGCTTAAAGCGCATCAGCTCCAGCTCGTCACCTTTTACGGTGCCCAATACGGTGTAATCGGTGATGCCCGCACGTTGGGTAACGCTTTCTACCAGGTCTTTGGCAAGGATCAGCGCCTGGCCTTCAACCTGCACCAGCGCATATTCAAACTCTGGCGACAGGGAGATAGCGCGGTTCGCTGGCAGGGTCCACGGGGTGGTGGTCCAGATAACCAAAGAGACAGGGCCATTGACGTTAGCCACGCCAAACTTCGCTTTCACCGCGTCCTGGTCAACGGCGTGGAACGCCACGTCGATGGACGGGGAGGTTTTGTCGTAGTACTCAACTTCCGCTTCTGCCAGAGCAGAACGGCAGTCCACGCACCAGTGTACCGGCTTAGCCCCTTTATGCAGGTGACCATTGCCGATGATTTTGCCCAGCGCACGGATGATGTTGGCTTCGGTGTTGAAGTCCATGGTCAGGTACGGACGAGACCAGTCGCCCAGTACGCCCAGGCGGATAAAGTCTTCACGCTGCCCATTCACCTGAGTGGCGGCGTACTCGCGGCACTTGGCGCGGAATTCTGCTGCGGTGAATTTCTCACCCGGCTTGCCAAATTCCTGCTCAACTTTGAGTTCGATAGGCAGACCGTGGCAGTCCCAACCCGGCACATACGGCGAGTCAAAGCCCGTCAGGCCTTTGGACTTAACGATAATGTCTTTCAGAATCTTGTTGACGGAGTGACCAATATGAATGCTGCCATTCGCATAAGGAGGGCCATCATGCAGAATGAACGTCTTCTTGCCTTTTTTCGCTGCACGGATGACGCCGTAAAGGTCATCATCGGTCCAACGGGCCAGCATTCCCGGTTCGCGTTTGGCGAGGTCGCCACGCATCGGGAACCCTGTTTCCGGCAAATTCAGGGTTGATTTATAGTCACTCATCAGATTCTCGTTTCCGTATTTTTACGTTGGCATTACGCCGGGTTTGATAGCCCGAACAACTCGCGAGCCGTTAATTCATCACGCGCGATTTGCGCTTTTAATTCGTCCAGCGATGCAAATCGCTGCTCGTTGCGTATTTTTTTACGCAGTATGACATCGATATGGCGACCATAGAGGTCCATTACAACGTCTAACAGATGTACTTCCAGCTGCTGGCGCACGCCAGCCACCGTGGGACGGGTGCCGATATTCGCAACGCCGGGTAATAGCTTATCGCCCAGCCCCGCCACTTCTACCGCATACACCCCTTTAACCGGGGAAACCTGACGACGCAGCGGCAGATTCGCTGTTGGGAAACCAATGGTTCGCCCCAGCTCATCCCCGTGAACCACGCGTCCGGAAATACTGAACGGATGCCCCAACAGCGTTTGCGCCAGTTCGAGGTCATCCTCGGCCAGCGCCCGGCGCACCGCGGTGCTGCTGATGCGCAGACCGCCTTCACAGAAGGTCTGGGTGCTGGTGACGTCAAAGCCAAACTCGGCACCGGCCTTCTGTAATAACAAGAAATCCCCTTCGCGACCAGCGCCAAAGCGGAAATCATCCCCGACGGCCAGATACTGGACGCCAAGGCGTTTCACCAGCAGATCGCTGATAAACTCTTGTGCCGTCAGCGCCGCAAAACGGCGGTCGAAACGGACACAAAGCAGGTAGTCAACGCCGCTTTCGGCCAGATAACGTACTTTATCGCGTAGCCGCGTCAGACGGGCCGGGGCTTTATCCGACGCGAAAAGCTCAAGTGGCTGCGGTTCGAAAATCATCACCACCACAGGCAAACCACGTTCGCGTCCTTCAGCACATAGACGCTGTAGCAATGCCTGATGCCCACGATGCACGCCGTCGAAATTGCCAATAGTCAGGACGCACCCGTGTGGTGCCTGACCTGGATTATGTATGCCGCGTATCAGCTTCATGTCTGGCTCAAAACAGTGAAAATCGTGAAAGTATACCTTGTACAGCAGGCAACGTTAACCGCCGATTGCACCTGGCTTACGAAAGATGCAACGATTTCATCCACCTTGGCAGAAATGCCAATAGAAACTCGCCTCCACGGTGATTTTTGTCGTAGAAAGGCTGTATTCGGAGGACGCAAGCTGGTAGAATCCTGCGCCATCAATACGTAACCAAGCGTTGTCCTACTAACGGCGCTTATTTGCACAAATCCATTGACAAAAGAAGGCTAAGAGGGCATATTCCTCGGCCTTTGAATTGTCCATATAGATCATATTTGGGAGTTGGACCTTGGCTAATATCAAATCAGCTAAGAAGCGCGCCGTTCAGTCTGAAAAGGCACGCAAGCACAACGCTAGCCGTCGTTCTATGATGCGTACTTTCATTAAGAAAGTATACGCAGCTGTAGAAGCAGGCGACAAAGCTGCTGCACAGAAAGCATTTAATGAAATGCAACCGATCGTGGACCGTCAGGCTGCTAAAGGTCTGATCCACAAAAACAAAGCTGCGCGTCATAAAGCCAACCTGGCTGCGCAGATCAGCAAACTGGCTTAATCGCCTGCTCGCTGAGTCTTTGTAGAAAAAAACCCGCCTCGGCGGGTTTTTTTATGTCTGGCGTTTAGCGCCAGGTCAGCGCGGCAGGGCAAACAGCGCGGAGTAATCACGGTTACAGATACGCTGCACCGCCGGATGCTGGATCATGCGCTCGGCAAAAATGGCGTGATACTCCTCCATCACGTTCTCCACTCGCCCAATCTCAACGATGTTATCGTCCGCATACAGGTCGTGAGCATAGAGCGTTGGCGCAACAAAAATCGCGTTATGCGCCGCGCCAAAGGCCTTCATTAGCGCCGCATCATCAAACTCCCCCAGCACTTCCACCTTCAGCCCTTGGGTATTAATCCAGTTCAGCAGCTTGCGCCCGAGCATGGAGCGTCGCCCTGGGATCAGCAATCGACGCTCTTCCAGACACGCCGGGAACGGTTTTTCCGGTAACGGGTTCATGCACCAGAAGCTGACGCTGCATTCGCCAATCTTGACCGAGAACAGCCCTTCCTGCTGAGTGGAGTCAATCGGGCAATCGGAAATTATCATATCCAGCTTGTGCTGGCTGAGCTGCTCGAGCAGCATTTCATGGGTCGATTCGTAGCAGCGCAGATGGATTTGTTCATCTTCAACCACCGCGGCATCGAGCACTCCGCTGACCAACCGTTTCGACAAGGCATCCGCCACGCCGACATCGAACAGCAGGTTCGACTCTTTACGATAGTTAATGATGTCGAGCATCTCCTGGCTCAGGGTAAACATTTTATCGGCATAGCGAAAAACCAGCTCGCCCAGTTCACTCGGCTCCAGCCCCCTGCCCTTACGCTTAAACAGTTTGCCCTGCAGCCGCTCTTCCAGCGCTTTAATTTGCCCGGTTATGGTCTGCGGCGTCAGGTACAGCGCCTCTGCGGCGCCCACCACTGAGCCTTCTTTATAGACATGCCAGAAGTAGTAGAGATGGTTGTAGTTAATATGCGACATAGTTTTTCGCTCCCTGATGAATGTCAAAAGAGAGCCACTCAGGGCTCTCTGTGAAGGTTTAGACCGTTTGTACCTGCTCGCTGGAGGTGCGCATCCGCAGCAGGGTGTAACCGACCACCGCTGACAGCACTGAGCCAATCAGGATGCCCAGCTTCGCCCAGTTGATGAGAGCGGGATCCACGTTACCGAAGGCCAGCGAGGCAATGAAAATCGACATGGTAAAGCCGATCCCGCACAGCACCCCAACCGCCATAATCTGCTTCCAGGTCGTGCCCGCTGGCAGCGTGGCCCATTTCATTTTCAGCGCGAGCCAGCAGAACAGGCCAATACCCAGCGGTTTACCGATGAACAAGCCCGCCATAATGCCCAACGGCAGCAATGAGGTCAGCCCTTCCAGGGTGACGCCTTGCAGTGACACGCCCGCATTAGCGAAGGCGAACAGCGGCAGGATCAGATACGCCACCCACGGATGCAGTACGTGCTCAAGCTGTGCCGCCGGCGATTTACCGTTCTGCTCTTTGAGCGGAATGAAGAAACCGACAACCACCCCGGCAAGCGTGGCATGCACGCCTGATTTCAGTACCGCGGTCCACAGAATAACGCCCACCAGAATGTAAATCCCGGTCCGACGTACCCCGGTCAGGTTCAGGATAGCCAGTACCGCAATCGCCGCTGCGGCTACGCCGAGCGACAGTAGAGACAAATCACTGGTGTAGAACAGCGCGATAATAACGATGGCACCGAGGTCATCAATAATCGCCAGCGCCATCAGGAAAATCTTCAGAGAGGCCGGGACACGGCTACCGAGCAGCGCCAGCACGCCCAGTGCAAACGCAATGTCGGTGGCCGCCGGAATCGCCCAGCCTTCACGGGTAATCGGATCCTGGAAATTGAACGCCAGATAGACCAGCGCGGGCACCACCATCCCGCCCAGGGCGGCAATCACCGGGAAAATCGCCTGCCGACGGCTGGCCAGCGATCCCACAATCAGTTCACGTTTGACCTCAAGGCCAATCAACAGGAAGAACACCGCCATCAACGCATCGTTGATCCACAGCAGCATGTTCTTATTAATTTCGAGCGCACCCACCTTGAGCTGTACCGGGGTTTCCAGAAAAGAATGATACAGACCGCTGGTCGAACCCATGTTCGCCAACAGCATCGCCAGCGCGGCGGCGATGATCAAGATGATGCCCCCGGAAGCCTCATTGCTAAAAAAACGCTGTAGATGTTTCACTTTTATTCTCTCTTTTCCGTTAATACATCGATAAAACCATAGTAACCGCCACGATGATTCGTTAAAAGCAGATTATATAGCAATGAAAGCTCGCCTTTTTCGAGCAAACACAATTACGCGGTTAAGAATGCAAAAAAACCCCGGCGGTCCATCCGCCGGGGAAGCTTGCACAAAAAATTATAGCTATCGGATCACATTAATACGCGCCGAGATCGCTCCATACTGCGTACGGACCGCTGTTTTTATCCGGCTGCTCACCAATGGAGTACCAGTTAACCTTGTAGTTATGGCCTTTCCAGCTTACGGTTTCGAAAGTCCCCCAGTTGCCGCCGTAGACGGTGCTGGCGTTCCATACTGGATATGGGGTGTCGCCAGCCGGAACATCCGGGGTCGGTTCTGGCGTTGGCTCTGGCTCAGGAGTAGGTACTGGAATATCGCTCTGACCGGATTGGGCAGGAACCACATTCACCACAAAACGCTGCTGAGATGACGGCTCATTATGGCTATCACGAACAAACAATGTGAATTGAAGTTCTGTTTTTTGGGTTACCGTTGGTGCAGAGAACTCAATCACTGACGCGCTCTTGTCTGCCACGGTCAGCAAAGTAGGAACGCCCCAGCTATAGCTCAGCACATCACCATCTTCATCACTCGAACCTTCACCAGAAAGCTGGACGCGTGAACCGCTGACAACCAGCAACTCCACTGCGGCTTTTGGCGCATGGTTAACGACCGGTTGAACAGGTTCATCCCCTTCTTCATCCTTCTCTGAACCGCTGATGTTGATACCTTCAAAGTAGAACGGCTTCATATCCACTTTTTGAGTCTGCAGTTCATAGCCCAGGCCTTCACGGGCGGCATTCAGCAGCACGCCGTTATCCTGATCGATGGTCCAGGTAAAGAGGCCACCCAGGTTATGTTTCGCGGCGTACTCACCTTTGGCTTTCACCGTACGCGGCGTATCCAGAGACATAAACAGCTTGCTCTCCGGGTTGTACAGGTAATCCGCATTGGCGATTTTATCGGTATACACGTTGAAGCCGTTACGACCTTCCTGATTTTCGAGATCCAGATAGTTGTAGATAGTGTCATACCATTCGGTACAACCCGATTCGAATGACCCGGTGGTCGTTCCCTGGCCTGGATCGTAAGAGCCTTTCAGCGGAGAGAAACTTTCAATAACGGCATTGCGACCATTACGGCTGTATCCGGCATAACCGATATTGATGCGATCGGAAGGGAAACCTTCGGCAACCAGGTAATCCACGACGGCCTCAATGCTCCAGCCACCCGCCGTTAACGGCGACAGATTGGTGTGGTGCGTCAGCGTTTCCGCCCACGGGGTCCCGAAGAAGTCATAGGTCATCACGTTGATGGCATACAGACCCGCATCCATCAGCGCTTTCACATTGGAATACCCCAGGACGTCGACTACCGCAGAACTGGCGATAGAAATCTTCACGTCGCCACGACCTGCTGCGGTCAGCTGGCTTTTCAGCTCCTTAATCAGCAGCGCGTAGTTGGCACCGTCTTCCGGGCCGTGCGGGTTGCCATTGCCATCAGCGTTCGGGTATTCCCAGTCAATATCTACTTCACTGAACATTGGGAACTGCTGGAACAGTTTGACGACACCGCCAGCAAAGGTTTTACGCGCCGAGTCAGTTTTAGCGACTTCGTGGAAGGCATTACTCATGGTCCAGCCGCCGATACTCATCGACAGGGCCAGGGTATGTCCCTGCTGTTTGGCTTTAGCCTGTAAATCACGTAAGCCGCCAAGCAGACCATGGGTATTGGACTGCGTCACCGTCATTGGATCGACGTCCCAGCCGCTGCTGGATAGATTGCAGTTTACGAAGGACTGAAAATCGCCCCATGGATCGAGGAAAGTGGGCTCATTGGTTTTTTTACCGGTGAGACCCGCCGCCGCTTCAATGGTGAGCTGTTTCTCACCCTTATCACCGACGATACCCACAAAACCAAAGATAATTTTGTCATATGCCGTCGGTTCAACATTCGCGAGGTCATAACCACGGCCAAACTTATCATGAGTCGTCAGGCCCTGGAGACGCCCATCGTACTGTGACCAGTCGGTATAATAGCCAAATACCTTCGGTTTGGCGGTTGCCGCTTTGTATTTGTTATAAACCGGCTTGGCGACTCGGGCAGAGGTATAGCTATAGTTCTGCACTTCGCTTTCAGGTTTAAAGACGTCTGCTGCCTTAGTGGTTTCTGTCAGACTATCGTTTTGAATTAAAATACTTGTTGGCATTGCGAATTCCTTAGAGTGTTTTGAAAAGGTAGCCAAGCGCTACACCATCTATTTCATACGTCCCCCACTGAATTCTCAAAACACAAAGCATCACGTGAGCTTTATTGATACACAACAAAAGACCATCCCGCCATTTACCGGAAACACTGCCCATCAATAAGGAAAATCATGTCTAATCTTTAGCAATGTAAACCGGATTTACATCACTTATAAATCAAACTTAATTTACTCCGTTATTTGCAAGCCACTCCACACTCCTATTACTGCTTAAGAAATTTCTTACTCAAACTAATGGTAAAAGGAGGATTGCCTTCTACTATCAATTAACACAAATCAACTCACCACGACTAACAGGTGTACTATGAAGCGCTATCTTCTTAACCATAACTGTATTTACAATGAGGAGAAAAATGAAATAAGAAACACCGATAACGCTGTGATTATAAAAATGACGGCGATGCGAGCCCGCTGCCTAAGCTTTATCATTGAGAATTCAGAATCAGGAGTCATTGATAAACAACAGCTGACCTACGGGCTATGGGGAGAACGTGGACAATTCATCAGTGATGCTAATCTCACGCAACTCTTGTATTTAATTCGCAAAGACTTGCGCACCCTCGGCATTAACGATTTTTTCATGACCATCCCCCGCGTCGGGATCAGAATTAACAACAACATTACGATTGAAACGCTACCGGAAGAAAGATTAAAGCGCCGATATAAAATATGGAAAACAGCAATCGTGATGGCTTTTATTATCTCAATCATTTCACTGTATGCCGTACTGGATATGATTAAGTTACTCTCCCACAACTGATGAGCACAGAGGACGAAACGATGAACCCTGTATTAGATGGTATTATCGAAAAAGAAGGTGGATATACAAATAACCCGGCAGATAAAGGGGGTGCCACAAATTGGGGAATAACCGAAGTGACCGCTCGTGCCCATGGCTATCAAGGCGATATGCAGGAGATGACCCGGGATGAAGCCTATACCATTCTGGAGAAAAGCTACTGGAGCGCTCCCGGCTTCGATAAAGTGGCTCAGCTTTCCTTACATCTGGCCTTTGAACTGTGCGATGCCGGGGTCAACGTCGGCCCCAGCTGGCCCTCCCGCTGGCTACAGCGCTGGCTGAACATATTTAATCTCCACAGCAACAAATATTCAGAACTTAAAGTCGATGGCAATATTGGCACAAAGACCATCGAAGCGCTGAATACTTTTCTGTCATGGCGAGGAAAAGAAGGCGAGCAGGTACTCATTAATGCGCTTAACTGTTCCCAGGGAGAATACTACCTGGTGATAACCGAGAATCGGGAAAAGAACGAAGAGTTTATTTATGGTTGGATGAAAAACAGAGTCATCATTGAGTAAATTTTTCTACGTCTAGCCCATGCCGTGCATTTAACTCTACCATAATCGAGAGCTACACTTATCATTTCATTGGAAAACAAGGATGATAAATGACGGCATGGCTTGATAATCAAAACCATTGCACTTAATGCGCCACGCTTTGTAACATTGAAATAATTGATGGGATATCTTTCTTAAATTTGTTTTGTTGTGACCAGACCGCGCACAATACTAATGGCTTGATAATGATTTCATCCGGAAGGGGGATGAGTGAAATGGCATAATTCCTTTGCAATTGAAAAAAATGGGCCAGTCGCTGAGGGATCACCGCAATCATTGATGAGCGCTCAACAATGCTCAGCAATCCATTGATTGATTCTCCGCGATAGCCGATCAACCGTCGTCCTGAATAAGGACCGGTAAAGAGTTGTCGATTTTCCTCTTCAATAAGTGCAGGTGACGAGGCTCCGTTATGAATAACGGCATGAGGGAATGAATAAAAATGGTGCAGCGAGAGTTTTTCCAGTTCCGATAAGGGATTGTGTTCGCTGCATACCACTGAATAGTGGCTAAAGTTTTCTATCGGCACTTGGGTAAATTCATTACCCGACGGCGGATCGAAGGTGATAGCCAAATCAGCCTCTCCCGACAGGAGTAATTCACGACAGGTTTTAGCATCCCGACTCCAGTTGGTTCGATGGTTAATCAGGAACTGTTCGAAGGCATCAAATTCAATAAGCTCTGATAGGAAACATTGTTCAATGATGTCACTCCCACAAATCACAATTTCTTTATTGAGCTTTCTCCACGCCGTTGAATCAAAGGTAGTATCGACCAGTTCGAGGATCTGATTAAAGGTATGATGAATCTCCCTCGCCCGCATGGTCGGCACTAATCCCTCTTTAGTCCGAATAAAAAGGACTTCATTATACGTATGCTGAAGACGTCGCAACGCTAATGAAACGGCGGCGGGTGTCAGATTAAGGCGCCTGGATGCTTTACTGGCATTTCCTGCATTTACCACAGCGTCCAGCACTCTGATCAAATTTAAATCAAACTTCCTGGCTGCAGACGATGTTTCCATACAAGATAGCCCCTTTCAAATCAATTAATTGACCCGAAACTATACATGCAATGAATGTATTCAGATATCAAAACAACTCACTTACCCCAAACAAATCAATAGGTTAAAAAATTATAAATAACATTAACCATCACTTGCGGCCCAAAACCCCATCATAAAACAAGATTATTCCTAATAAAGCATCATTTTCAGGGCGGGGGCAAAAAAAAACCGAAATGAATTAACATTTCGGTTTTTACTTAGAATATAAATAATTAACGGGTCAAATCATCAAAGAATTTTTTTACCCCGTCGAAGAAGCTTTTGGAGCGCGGGCTATTTTTCTCACCCGTTGGCCCGCCAAAGCTTTCCTGCAGGTCTTTTAGCAGCTGCTTCTGTTTGTCGTTCAGGCTAACCGGGGTTTCCACCACTACGCGACACAACAGATCGCCCTGTGCGCCACCGCGAACGGATTTAACCCCTTTCCCACGCATACGGAACAGTTTGCCGGTCTGGGTTTCGCCTGGCACTTTCAGATTCACGCGACCGTCGAGGGTCGGGACTTCGATTTCGCCGCCAAGCGCTGCCATCGCAAAGTTGATTGGCACTTCGCAGTACAGGTTATTGCCTTCACGTTCGAAGATCGGGTGCTGTTTCACCTGCACCTGAACGTACAGATCGCCTGCCGGTGCCCCGTGCTCGCCCGCTTCACCTTCGCCAGCCAGACGAATACGGTCGCCGGTATCGACACCCGCCGGGATTTTGACCGACAGGGTTTTAGTTTTCTCAACGCGACCATGACCGTGACAGGTATTGCACGGATCTTTAATCAGCGTGCCACGACCCTGACAGTGTGGACAGGTCTGCTGAACTGCAAAGAAGCCCTGGCGCATCTGCACCTGGCCCTGACCATGACAGGTCGGACAGGTCTGCGGTTTGCTGCCGGCTTTCGCGCCGCTACCGTGGCACACTTCACACTCTTCAAGCGTCGGGATACGGATCTCTTTGGTGACGCCGCGAACGGCTTCTTCCAGCGTCAGATCCAGGTTGTAACGTAAATCTGAACCGCGGGAGGCGCGTTGACGGCCACGACCGCCGCCAAAGATATCGCCAAACACGTCGCCAAAGATATCGCCGAAATCAGCACCGCCGCCGCCAAAGCCGCCGCCACCGAATCCACCGCCGCCCTGTTCAAAGGCTGCATGACCGTACTGATCGTAGGCCGCACGCTTTTGCGCATCGGTCAGGATCTCGTAGGCTTCCTTGATCTCTTTAAATTTGGCTTCGGCTTCTTTGTCACCCTGATTACGGTCCGGGTGAAACTTCATCGCCAGGCGTTTGTAAGCCTTTTTGATTTCACGCTCTTCCGCTGATTTGGAAACGCCTAAAACCTCGTAATAGTCTCTCTTCGCCATTTCTGTTT
This sequence comes from Scandinavium sp. M-37, assembly GCF_043558715.1. NCBI lineage: Bacteria > Pseudomonadati > Pseudomonadota > Gammaproteobacteria > Enterobacterales > Enterobacteriaceae > Scandinavium > Scandinavium sp. M-37. The sequence continues at coordinate 110,747 of NZ_JBIGIN010000002.1, read as the reverse complement.
TTCTACCCTTAACATGCGAGCACGGGCGTAAGAGTAAACTCCTACGCCCGTGCCAGTTAATTACCCTGCATAAGGGCGATTATTTTTTATCTTTCACTTCTTCGAACTCAGCGTCGACAACGTCGTCATCTTTCGCGTTGTTCTGGGAAGCGTCAGCAGAACCTGCCTGCTGCTGAGCGTGCTGCTGCTGAGCAATTTCCATCAGCTTCTGAGAAGCCTGAGCCAGCGCCTGCATTTTCGCTTCGATATCCGCTTTGTCTTCACCTTTCAGAGAAGATTCCAGCGCAGTCAGTGCAGACTCGATAGCGGTTTTGTCTTCTGCTGGCAGCTGTTCGCCGGCTTCTTCAACCTGCTTACGCGTGCTGTGCAGCAGATGGTCGCCCTGGTTGCGGGTCTGAACCAGTTCTTCGAACTTACGGTCAGACTCGGCGTTAGCTTCAGCTTCACGCACCATTTTCTGGATTTCTTCTTCATTCAGACCAGAAGACGCTTTGATGGTGATCTTCTGCTCTTTACCGCTGTTTTTGTCTTTCGCGGAAACGTGCAGGATACCGTCAGCATCGATATCGAAGGTGACTTCGATCTGCGGCATACCGCGCGGTGCTGGGCTGATACCATCCAGGTTGAACTGACCCAGAGATTTGTTATCGCTGGAACGTTTACGCTCACCCTGCAGCACATGGATGGTTACCGCAGACTGGTTGTCTTCCGCAGTAGAGAACACCTGGCTGTGCTTAGTCGGGATGGTGGTGTTTTTGTTGATGAGCGCAGTCATCACACCGCCCATGGTTTCGATACCCAGCGACAGCGGGGTAACGTCCAGCAGCAGAACGTCTTTTACTTCACCGGTCAGAACGCCGCCCTGAACCGCTGCACCGATAGCCACAGCTTCATCCGGGTTAACGTCTTTACGCGGCTCTTTACCGAAGAATTCAGCAACTTTCTTCTGAACCATTGGCATACGAGTCTGACCGCCGACCAGGATAACGTCCTGGATATCGGAAACGGACAGGCCAGCATCCTGCAGAGCAACTTTCAGCGGCTCGATAGAACGGTTCACCAGGTCTTCGACCAGGCTTTCCAGTTTCGCACGCGTCACTTTGATGTTCATGTGTTTCGGACCGGTCGCATCTGCAGTGATGTACGGCAGGTTGACGTCGGTCTGCTGAGCAGAAGACAGCTCGATTTTCGCTTTTTCTGCTGCTTCTTTCAGACGCTGCATAGCCAGCGGGTCGTTACGCAGGTCAATGCCCTGATCTTTCTTGAACTCTTCAACGAGGTAGTTGATCAGACGGCTGTCGAAGTCTTCACCACCGAGGTGAGTGTCACCATTGGTCGCCAGAACTTCGAAGGTTTTTTCGCCATCAACTTCGTCGATTTCGATAATAGAGATATCGAAAGTACCACCACCCAGGTCATACACCGCGATGGTGCGGTTGCCGACTTCTTTATCCAGACCATAGGCCAGTGCGGCTGCGGTTGGTTCGTTGATGATACGTTTCACTTCCAGACCGGCGATACGGCCAGCATCTTTCGTTGCCTGACGCTGAGCATCGTTGAAGTAAGCCGGTACGGTGATAACAGCTTCAGTTACCGGTTCACCCAGGTAATCTTCCGCGGTTTTCTTCATTTTTTTCAGCACTTCAGCAGAGATCTGCGGTGGTGCAGTTTTGGTGCCTTTTACGTCCAGCCACGCATCGCCGTTATCAGCAGCAACGATTTTGTACGGCATGATGGCTTCATCACGCTGCACTTCTTCGTCCTGGAAACGACGACCAATCAGGCGCTTGATCGCAAACAGGGTGTTTTGCGGGTTTGTCACTGCCTGACGTTTAGCCGGCTGACCAACCAGAGTTTCACCGTCCTGGGTATAAGCAATGATAGAAGGCGTGGTGCGATCGCCCTCAGCGTTTTCCAGCACACGCGGGGTGTTGCCATCCATAATCGCTACACAAGAGTTGGTAGTACCCAGGTCGATACCAATAATTTTACCCATCTAAACGTCTCCACTAAAAATTCGATCAACATGTGGTTGTGAACCTGTAATAAGGGCGAAACGTGTTGTTTCAAGCGCCCTAATGCTTTTTTTTCCAGGCTCACCACTGCGGTTGCATACAAGATGGGGTCGTAACATCGGGCATCAAGGGGGAAGCATAAAAAATTTTTTAATTTCACCCTGCTCAGATCATAGACGGCGGACACGGCTCTGATTATTATGCCGCGCCCCGCTGCCAGAGGATTGGCAGGGGTTTACAACTTTTCCCCCTTTATTAATGAGTTTTTGAGGAAATATGGTTAACACTAAGTTGGCTAACCCAGCACCGCTGGGCCTGATGGGCTTCGGCATGACCACCATCCTGCTGAACCTGGCAAACAGCGGTCTTTTCCAGTTTGATACTGCCATTTTGGCGATGGGTATTTTTTACGGCGGACTGGCGCAAATTTTTGCAGGCCTGCTGGAGTTTAAAAAAGGGAATACTTTCGGTCTGACTGCATTCACCTCTTATGGTTCTTTCTGGCTGACCCTGGTCGCCATTCTGATCATGCCGAAAATGGGCCTGGCCGAACCGGCTAACGCGCACTTCATGGGGATGTACCTGGGCCTGTGGGGTGTATTCACTCTGTTCATGTTCTTCGGCACCCTGAACGGCCCACGTATGCAGCAGTTCGTGTTCCTGAGCCTGACCGTGCTGTTTGCTCTGCTGGCCATCGGCCACCTGGCGGACAACGAAGGCATCGTACGCATTGCAGGCTGGATTGGTCTGGTGTGTGGCGCGAGCGCTATCTGGCTGGCGATGGGTGAAGTGCTGAATGAAAAATTCGGTCGCACCGTGCTGCCAATCGGTGAAAAGCGTTAATTTTCATCGGGATTAAAAAGCCGGGCACTGCCCGGCTTCTTTTTTAATGCGTCACTAAAGCCGCCTTTTCTGGCGCAATATACGTTTGCCGCAGCCAGAGTCCTAACCCCAATCCCACCAGCGACAGCGCCAGCACATACCAGGCCGGAGCCATTGGTGAGACCCCCATCAACAGCGTAACCGCAATCGGCGTCAGCCCACCGAAAATGGCGTAGGAGACGTTGTAAGAGAATGAGATGCCGGTGAAACGCACTTCCGCCGGAAACGCCCGAACCATCACATACGGCACCGCGCCAACGACCCCGACGCACAATCCCACCAGCCCGTAGAGCATAAACAGATGTGACGCCGACGTGCCCGCCAGGTGATAGAACGCCCAGCTCGATGCCGCTAACAATAGGCTGCCAATAATAAAGGTGCGGCTGGCACCGAATTTATCGACCGCCAGGCCCGCCAGCAGACAGCCGACGCAGAGCATAATGGTGGCAATGCTGTTGGCCTGTAAGGTCAGCGCAGGGGCAAAACCGTAATGCTTTTGCAACCATACCGGCGACATCAGGATAACCACCACGATCCCCGCCGACAGGAGCCAGGTCAGCAGCATCGAGATAACCACGGCTTTCTGATGCTTCATCACCACCGATTTCACCGGCAGTTCCTGCGCCAGCTGCTTACGTTTTTGCATTTCGAGGAAGACAGGCGTCTCCTGTAGCCAGCGACGCAGATACATCGCCACCAGACCAAACGCCCCACCGAGCAGGAAGGGGATCCGCCAGCCACCGTCGTGAATCGCCTGCTGCGTCAGGCTGGTATTAATAAGCGTTGCCACCACCGAGCCGAGCAAAATCCCGATCGTCAGCCCCGCCGTGAGCGTTCCGCAGGCAATGCCGATGCGCTGGGCGGGCACGTGCTCGGCCACAAACACCCACGCCCCCGGCACTTCCCCGCCAATGGCCGCACCTTGCAGGACGCGCATCAGCAGCAAAAGTAACGGCGCGATAATCCCCACCGACGCGTAGGTCGGCAGCAGGCCAATCAACAGCGTTGGCACCGCCATCAGCAAAATGCTGAGTGTGAACATCTTTTTACGTCCGACCAGATCGCCAAAGTGCGCCATGATGATGCCGCCAAGCGGACGTGCCAGATAGCCTGCGGCAAAAATGCCGAAGGTCTGCACCTGGCGTAGCCATTCAGGAATATCCGGCGGGAAGAAGAGTTCGCCGACTACCGCGGCAAAAAAGACGAAGATGATGAAATCATAAAACTCCAGCGCGCCGCCGAGAGCGGCCAGCGTCAGGGTTTTATAATCCTGTCGGTTCAGAGGTCGTGCATGTTGTGACATAGCGGGCCATTTGTTTTGATTGATTTACAGGTGTCGTAAAGAAAAAATTACTACACTGTAAATCAACGGTCAATCATTGGCCCGTCACGCGTATCTTATAACAACCTTTAATTCAGGAATCGGTTTCACGACGGGCGCTTTTCGGGCGAAAAGCGGCGACCACCTGCGGGTCAGTTTCAACATACGGCCCCTCCAGCAACTGTACACAATACGGTACACTGGCAAAAATACCATGAACCAGCACCTTCCCGGCCTCGTCTTTCACGCCTTCCAGCGTCTCCTGAATCGATTTCGGCTGCCCCGGCAGGTTGAGGATCAGCGCCTGTTTGCGGATGACGCCCACCTGACGCGACAGAATGGCCGTCGGCACAAAGTGCAGGCTTATCTGGCGCATTTGCTCCCCGAAGCCCGGCATTTCCCTGTCGGCAATCGCCAGAGTGGCATCCGGGGTCACATCCCGACGCGCCGGGCCGGTTCCGCCGGTGGTTAATACCAGATGGCAGCTCATTTCATCCACCAGCTCGCACAGGGTCTGTTCGATGATCACCTGTTCGTCAGGGATCAGGCGAGTTTGCAGTTCAAAAGGCGTGGTTAACGCGCGGGCCAGCCAGGCTTCGAGTGCGGGGATCCCTTTGTCCTGGTATACGCCACTGGAGGCACGATCGGAGATGGAAACAAGGCCAATGCGAAGTGTGTTCATATCTATTCCGTTCAAAAATGCGGTTAGGCGGAATGATACACGCTGAGGGGAAACAGAGACAAATACCGCGAGGAAGGTGTGACCGGAGACCCGGTCACACCCGAATGATTACAGCAGGTCGCCGATCATTTTTTCCAGTTTTTCCTGGTCGATAGCAAACTTACGGATACCGTCCGCCAGTTTATCTACCGCCATCGGATCCTGGTTGTGCTGCCACAGGAACTGAGATTCAGTGATGCGCTCTGGGCGGGCTTTCACTTCACCGGTGTAAACCAGTTTACGTTCGATAGCGCCTTCAGACTCAGCCAGCTCTTTCAGCAGCGCAGGTGCGATGGTCAGGCGGTCACAGCCAGCCAGTTCCAGGATTTCGCCCACGTTACGGAAGCTTGCGCCCATCACGACAGTTTCGTAGCCGTGCTGTTTGTAGTAGCTGTAGATTTCAGACACAGATACCACGCCTGGATCTTCTGCCGGGGCATACTCTTTCTTGTCGGTGTTGGATTTGTACCAGTCGAGGATACGGCCTACGAATGGAGAAATCAGGAACACGCCCGCTTCGGCACAGGCACGCGCCTGGGCAAAGGAGAACAGCAGAGTCAGGTTACAGTTGATGCCTTCTTTTTCCAGCTGCTCAGCGGCACGGATGCCCTGCCAGGTGGAAGCCAGTTTGATCAGGATACGGTCGTTGCTGATGCCCGCATCGTTGTACAGCTTGATCAGGTGTTTCGCTTTGGCGATGGAGCCTTCGGTGTCGTAGGACAGACGTGCGTCAACTTCGGTAGAGATACGACCCGGGATCAGTTTCAGGATCTCCAGACCGATGTTTACCGCCAGTTTGTCAGTTGCGTCAACAATCTGCTGCTCACGGTTGCTGCTCTGGCTTTTTGCCCAGGCAATCGCTTCGTCAATCAGCTTACGGTATTCAGGGATCTGGGCTGCGCCGAGGATCAGAGAAGGGTTGGTTGTCGCATCCTGAGGCTGATACAGCTTCATTGCCGCGATGTCTCCAGTGTCAGCCACTACGGTTGTGTACTGACGCAGGGAGGTCAATTTATCCGTCATGATAGTCTTTCTCTTTAAACAGCTGTTAGGGGGATGTAACCGGTCTGCTCCGATAATATCACGCCCCGGTGTCAGCGCAACCGCAGACGGCTCAACAGCGCAGAGTATGATAAACTCAGATTATTCCTCGCCTGCCCGATAATGGATTGTCACAAAATGGTAGCGCTTACAATGGTCTCCGGCATCGATGAAAGGACGTTAAATGCCTGAATTTCTCTCTTTTATGAACGAAATCCTCTGGGGCTCGGTAATGATTTACCTGTTGCTCGGTGCCGGAGCGTGGTTTACCTGGCGAACGGGCTACATCCAGTTTCGCTATCTTCGTCATTTCTCCAAGAGCCTCAAACGCAGCCTCAACCCACAGTCGGGCGGCCTGACCGCATTTCAGGCGCTGTGCACCAGTCTCGCCGCGCGCGTCGGGAGCGGTAATATGGCTGGGGTCGCCATTGCGATCACCGCCGGTGGCCCGGGTGCCGTATTCTGGATGTGGGTCTCGGCAATCATCGGCATGGCGAGCAGCTTCGCCGAATGTTCTCTGGCCCAGCTTTACAAAGAACGCGATGCCAGCGGCCAGTTCCGCGGCGGCCCGGCATGGTATATGTCCCGCGGTCTCGGAATGCGCTGGATGGGGGTGATGTTCTCAGTGTTCCTGCTGCTGGCCTATGGGCTTATCTTCAATACCGTGCAGGCCAACTCGGTCTCGAATGCCATGCATTTCGCCTTCGACCTGCCGAAAGTGGTATGCGGCGTCGGGCTGATGATACTCATTCTGCTGGTTATCGTTCGCGGCCTGCGAGGCGTAGCCAAACTGATGCAATGGATAGTACCGGTGATGGCTGGCCTGTGGGTCACCGCCAGCGTGCTCATCAGCCTGTGGCACCTGAATCAAATTCCGATGGTTATCGAAACCATTATTCGCAGCGCCTTCGGCTGGCAGGAAGCGGCGGCAGGTGCCGTCGGGTATACCATCAGTCAAGCGCTGACCAGCGGCTTTCAACGCGGGATGTTCTCCAACGAAGCGGGCATGGGTTCCACGCCAAACGCTGCCGCCGCCGCCGCATCATGGCCACCGCATCCTGCCGCGCAGGGCATCGTGCAGATGATTGGCGTGCTGGTCGATACGCTGATCATTTGTACCGCTACCGCAATGGTTCTGCTGCTGGCCGGGTACGACACCGCTCAAACGTCTGTCGACGGCATTCAGCTGGTGCAAAAAGCGATGTCCTACTTTGCCGGACACTGGGGGGCAGAATTTGTCGCGGCAATGGTGCTGCTGTTTGCCTTCAGCTCGATCGTCGCGAACTACATTTATGCCGAAAATAATCTGATTTACCTGAAGCTGAACAGCCCGCGTAATGTTTGGCTACTGCGAATTGTGACCCTCGGGATGGTGATGCTGGGCACCCTGCTGAGTTTACCGGTGGTGTGGCAGCTCGCGGATATCATTATGGCGCTGATGGCCATCACCAACCTGACGGCGATCCTGCTGCTGTCGCCGGTAGTGCGTATCATCGCCAGTGATTACCTGCGCCAGAGAAAGCTCGGGGTAAAACCGGTGTTCGACCCGGCACGCTATCCGGAAATTGAACAGCAGCTCGCCCCAGGAACCTGGGATGATGTCCCGCGCCAATAGCAGCTATCGATCCTTTCACGGCCATTTTTTGCTAAAGTCACGGGAAAATGGCCGCAAGGACTGATTATGCTGATTCTGATTTCACCTGCTAAAACGCTCGATTACCAAAGCGACCTGCCGACGGCACGCTATACCCAACCTGAACTGCTGGACTATTCCCAGCAGCTGATCAGCGTCGCACGCAAGCTGTCTGCCCCGCAGATTGGCAAACTGATGAGCATCAGCGACAAGCTCGCAGATCTCAACGCCACGCGTTTTCACGACTGGCACCCGGATTTCACCCCGCAAAACGCACGCCCGGCGCTCCTCGCGTTTAAAGGCGATGTTTACACGGGGCTGCAGGCCGAAGAATTTAGCGAAGCCGATTTTGATTTCGCCCAGCAGCATCTGCGTATGCTTTCAGGCCTGTACGGCGTACTGCGTCCTCTGGATTTAATGCAGCCGTATCGCCTCGAAATGGGGATCCGCCTGGAAAACGCCAAAGGCAAAGACCTGTATCACTTCTGGGGCGATATCATCACCAATAAGCTCAACGAAGCGCTCCACGCTCAGGGCGATGACATCGTCATCAACCTCGCGTCAGATGAATACTTCCGCGCGGTGAAGTCAAAAGTGTTGAAAGGGCAGATTATTAAGCCGGTGTTCCTCGATGAGAAGAACGGCAAATTCAAAGTCATCAGCTTCTATGCCAAAAAGGCACGTGGCCTGATGAGCCGCTACATTATTGAAAATCGCCTGACGACGCCTGAGCAATTGAAAGAATTTGATAGCGAAGGGTATTTCTTTGATGAAGCCAGTTCGGTAGACGGCGAGTTAGTGTTTAAACGTCACGAGCAGTAAAAGAAAACGCCAGCGCAATGCTGGCGTTTTGCTTAGTGGTGTTTGTATTGACCATAGTGATTGCCGTTATCGTGATGATTATCGTGATGGTTATCGTGATGGTTATCGTGGCGATCATCATGATGGTCATGATGATCCCCACGTGCCCGCCAGTGATTGTTGTAGCGTTCGTAGTGATGGTTCCACCAGTCGTGGTCACGCCAGTTGCCGCCATCCCAATAGTGACCCCGATCATCCTGGTCGCCAATCTGCAGTTTGACCGCCGGAACCAGCGTAATTTCTGAGGCGTGAACCGCCGCCGGAGCGACCAGCATCATAGCAAGCGCAAGGAAGACAGGTTTCAAGTTTGACATAGTTACTCCATTCTCATCTTTGCCCAATTTGGGTCGATGGAAGAAGGTTACGCTGTGGAAAGCAGAGTTGTTATTCTCCGCAATCCTAATCTCTAAGTGCCCGCATTTATTGGGAATTCGTCCTTAATTCCTGCTAATTTCCTCCCTTTTTTCTCCACATTTCAGGCATAAAAAAACCGGGCTCAGTAATGCTGTCCCGGCTTGTTGTGGGGGAAAAGAGAGGTTACGCCTTTTCCATCATCAGCTTACGCAGTGCCGCAAAATCGGCAGGCAGGTGATGAGACAGCAGCGGCAGGTCGGCCCGGTCCGCCAACTCTTTTGGCAGCGGCAGCGTAGTCTCGAGAATAGCCTCAACGCTCTCTTTGAATTTTGCCGGATGTGCCGTGCCGAGGAACAGGCCGTACTCGCCTGGGTTCAGCTGGTCACGCAGCGCACGATACGCCACCGCGGCATGAGGCTCAGAGGTATAGCCGATGTCCTGCAGCTCGCGCATGGTGGCTTTCGTGGTCTCATCGTCCACCGCCGCATAGCCGAGGTCATTCAAGCGCCACTCTTTACGACGGAACAGCTCTTCCACGCGCGGCCAGTTATTCGGCTGGCTGACGTCCATGGCGTTAGAGAGCGTGGCCTGAGTCGACTTCGGTTTCCAGCTGCCTTCCTGCAGGAAACGGGGCACGGTGTCGTTGACGTTGGTGGCGGCGATAAAGCGTTTCACCGGCAGCCCCAGTGATTTCGCCAGCAGACCGGCGGTCAAATCACCAAAGTTACCGCTCGGCACGGAGACCACCAGCTGATTCCGCGCTTCCTGAGGTAACTGCGCCACCGCTTCGAAGTAGTAGCAAATCTGCGCCAGCAGACGGCTGATGTTGATAGAGTTGGCAGAGTTCAGACCCAACGCCACTTTCAGCTCTTCGTCATCGAACGCCTGCTTCACCAGCGCCTGACAGGCATCGAAATCACCGTCAATCGCCACGGTTTCAATGTTGCCGCCGAGGGTACAGAACAGCTTTTCCTGCAGCGGGCTGATTTTGCCGTTCGGATAGAGGATAACCACGCGCACATTTTTCAGGCCGTAAAACGCATGTGCTACCGCGGCACCGGTATCACCGGAGGTCGCGGTCAGAATGGTCACCGGTTTGTCACCGCTGATATGGGTCAGCATCTGAGCCATAAAGCGACCACCGAAATCTTTAAACGCCAGGGTCGGGCCGTGGAACAGCTCCAGACAACCGACGTCGGCCTGCACTTCTTTCACCGGGGCCGGGAACGCAAACGCCGCACGAATGCGGGACTCAAGCTCCTGCGGGGCGATTTCATCGCCAATAAACGCCGACAGAATTTTGGCGCTGCGGGTGACGAAATCCAGCTTCAGCAACGGGTCGATGTCGCTCAGGCTGAATTCCGGCAGGTCGTGCGGGAAGAACAGCCCCTGATTTTTGCCCAAGCCTTGGGTCACGGCCTGCGCGAAGCTGACCTGCTCATTATGATCTTTTAAGTTATACAGTTTCATCGGTTATCCCACTACGCGAGCGCCCGCCTTGTCCAGCCGGCAAATATGAACGAAGCCTTCCTGATTTTGCAGATAGTGTTTACTGAGCCAGTCTGCGACTCGTTGTGCGGTTTCCGGGGTGTCGCATAAGGCGAACATCGTCGGGCCGGAGCCCGAAATACCGCTGGCCAGCGCGCCAATTTCTGCCACCGCCTGGCGTGCTTCGCCAAAGCCCGGCAGCAGTTTGGTGCGATACGGCTCGGCAATCACATCCTTCATCAATTTTGCCGCAAGCTCTGGCTGGCGGCTGTAGCAGGCGTGAATAAAGCCCGCAAGATGGCGACCATGAGCGATACAATCCTGGCGGCGATACTGCGCGGGTAAAATGGCACGCGCTTCTGCGGTCGACACCTTAATGCCCGGGTAGGCCAGTACCCACAGCCATTCGTCGAAGGCCGGGATTTGCTGGCTGATAATGCCGTTCTCTTCCAGCATCAGCTGAATCCCGCCGAGGAAGCACGGGGCGACGTTATCGTAATGTACGCTCCCGGAGATGCGCCCTTCCAGCTCGCCCATCAGCGCCAACATTTTGCTGTCGTTTAACGGTTTGCCGCAGTATTCATTCATCGCCACCAGCGCGGCAACCACCGAACAGGCGCTGGAGCCGAGGCCCGAACCGATCGGCATGTTCTTTTCAAGCGTCATCGCGACGGGTACGGTTTTGCCAATTTCCTGACAGAAGCGCTCCCAGCATTGATAAACGATATTTTCACGCGGTTCCACCGGCAGCTTACTGGCAAAATGGCCGATGTTCTTCAGACTGAAGGATTCCGCCGCGACCACTTCCACGTTATCGCCCAGCAGCGTACCGTTGACCGGCGTCACCGCCGCGCCCAGCACATCAAACCCAACGCTCATATTGGCGCTGGAGGCCGGGGCATAGACTTTAACCATCTTAAACTCCTAACTTCCAGGACAGGGTACGCAGCAGGTCGGCAAATACCCCGGCCGCCGTCACGTCGTTACCCGCGCCGTAGCCGCGTAACACCAGCGGCAGCGGCTGATAATAGTGGCTGTAGAACGCCAGCGCGTTTTCGCCGTTTTTCACTTTGAACAGCGGATCGTTGCCATCAACTTCGGCAATTTTTACCCGGCATACGCCATCGTCTTCAATGTTGCCAACGTAGCGCAGCACTTTGCCTTCATCACGCGCTTTCGCAATACGTGCCGCAAACTCGTCATCGAGCTGCGGCAGACGTGCCATAAAGCTGTCCACATCGCCGCTATCGTCAAAGTGATCCGGCAGCACAGACTCAACCACGATATCGCTCAGCTCCAGATGACGACCGGTTTCACGGGCGAGGATCAGCAGCTTACGCGCCACGTCCATCCCGGAAAGATCGTCGCGAGGATCCGGTTCGGTGTAGCCCATTTCACGCGCGATAGACGTGGCCTGCGACAGGCTCATGCCCTCGTCCAGCTTACCGAAAATGAACGACAGTGAACCGGAAAGAATGCCAGAGAATTTTTGCAGCTCATCGCCCGCGTTCAGCAGGTTTTGCAGGTTCTCGATAACCGGCAAACCCGCACCGACGTTGGTGTCGTACAGGAATTTACGCCGCGAACCCGCCGCCGCCTGACGCAGCTCGTGATAGTAGTTCATCGACGAGGTATTGGCCTTTTTATTTGGCGTCACCACGTGGAAGCCTTCGCGCAGGAAATCGGCGTATTGATCCGCCACCGCCTGGTTGGAAGTACAGTCGACAATCACCGGGTTCAGCAGGTGATACTCTTTCACCAGACGAATCAGACGGCCAAGATTAAACGGCTCATTGGCTTCCGCCAGCTCGCCCTGCCAGTCTTCCAGATTGAGGCCATGCACGTTGGTCAGCAGCGCACGCGAGTTCGCCAGGCCGCACACACGCAGGTCAATGTGTTTACTTTTGAGCCAGGTCTGCTGGCGTTTGAGCTGCTCCAGCAACGCCCCGCCGACGCCGCCGACGCCAATCACAAACACTTCAATCACCTGGTCGGTGTTGAACAGCATCTGATGGGTGACACGCACGCCAGTGGTAGCGTCGTCATTGTTCACCACCACTGAAATAGAACGTTCGGACGAGCCCTGGGCAATCGCCACGATGTTGATGTTAGCGCGGGCCAATGCGGCAAAGAACTTCGCTGAGGTTCCACGCTGGGTGCGCATTCCGTCGCCGACGACGGAGATGATCGCCAGGCGCTCCATGATGGCCAGCGGTTCCAGCAGCCCTTCTTTCAGTTCAAGGTAAAACTCATCTTCCATCGCCCGCTTCGCCCGGGCGCAGTCACTCTGCGGCACACAGAAGCTGATGCTGTATTCGGAAGAGGATTGCGTTATCAGCACCACCGAAATTCCGGCGCGAGACATGGTGGCGAAGACGCGGGCCGCCATGCCGACCATGCCCTTCATCCCCGGACCGGAGACGTTGAACATCGCCATATTATTCAGGTTGGAAATGCCCTTCACCGCCAGGCCGTCTTCGTTGTGGCTGGCACCGATTAAGGTCCCCGGTGCCTGTGGATTACCGGTATTTTTAATCAGGCACGGGATCTGGAATTGGGCAATCGGCGCGATGGTGCGCGGGTGCAGCACTTTGGCGCCAAAATAGGACAGCTCCATCGCTTCCTGATAGGACATCGACTTCAGCAGACGCGCATCGGGCACCTGACGTGGGTCGCAGGTATAGACCCCATCGACGTCAGTCCAGATTTCACAACAGTCGGCGCGCAGGCACGCCGCCAGCACTGCGGCGGAGTAATCGGAGCCGTTACGCCCCAGCACCACCAATTCGCCTTTGTCGTTTCCGGCGGTAAAGCCCGCCATCAGCACCATGTGATCGGCCGGGATTTGGCTTGCGGCAATGCGACGGGTGGATTCAGCGATATCGACGGTCGATTCGAGATAGTGGCCAACGGCCAGTAGTTTTTCGACCGGATTGATCACGGTCACCTTGTGGCCACGCGCTTCAAGCAGGCCCGCCATGATAGCAATCGACAGCTTTTCACCCCGGCAGATCAGCGCCGCGTTAACGCCATCCGGACACTGGCCCAGCAGGCTTACGCCGTGCAGGACATGTTTAATTTGGGCAAATTCCTGAGCAACAAAAGCGTTGAGCTGTGCGAGCGGGAAACCCGGCTGGAGAGCAGCCAGACCCTGAAGGAGTTCGGCAAAAATACGTTCGGCATCAGCGATATTAGGAAGTGCATCCTGACCGCCAATGGTTTTTTCAATCATCGCGACCAGATGGTTGGTGATTTTGGCCGGGGCAGAGAGCACGGTTGCTACCTGCCCCTGCCTGGCATTGCTTTCCAGAATATCGGCAACACGCAGAAAACGTTCTGCATTTGCCACTGATGTACCGCCGAACTTCAAGACTCGCATGGTTGTTACCTCGTGATCTTTGGTCGAAAAAAAAGCCCGCACTGTTCAGGTGCGGGCTTTTTTCAGTTTTTCCTGTACGCGTCAGCCCGCACCGATACCTGTGGTAATGGTGGTGGTAATAATTGTTGTCATGCGGCTGATGCGAATCATGGATGTTGTGTGCTCTGTCATTTTAATTGTCTGTCGTCTGCCTATATTGGTTAAAGTATCTGCCAGGCTAAGTCAATGAATTTCTCTTTTTGGCCCGGTTTGGAACACCGGGCGGCTGCGCCAGTGAAGCCCGTGTATCCGTCCCGCATCCCCTATGGTTAATCCCTATCACAGAGCATTCATCCATAACAAAAACTTACGACAGCAGATTAGTCGGCGATATTTTTTTCGATATCATGCAGTAATCGATGCAACATTGCGGTGTCACGTTGCCCGAGGAGCCCCAATCGCTGTTGTAGCCAATCGGCCAGTTTTACATCATCGGCGACCTGTAATTTCGCCAGCAGCGCCATCGCCCTGGATCGCAATGCCTGAAGCTGGTTGTCGTTATTCTCCGCCAAAACGGCCGTCGCGGTCTGCGTCAGCGCAGAGAGCTGATAGCAAAACACCATCACCGCCTGACCCAAATTCAGCGAAGGGTAATCGGCCACCATTGGCACACCGGTGAGGATATCGGCCAGCGCCAGTTCATCGTTGGTAAGCCCAGAATCCTCGCGCCCGAAGACCAGCGCCGCGTGGCCCATCCACTGTGATTTCTCCTGCAAAATGGGCACCAGCTCCTGAGGCGTGGCGTAATAGTGAAAACGGGCACGACTGCGGGCGGTGGTCGCGATGGTGAAATCGACATCCTGCAATGCGTCAGCCAGCGTAGGAAACGTTTTGATATTCTCCAGAATATCGCCGGAGCCGTGTGCCACCCACTGTGCGGCAGGCTCACGATGCGCCTGACTGTCGACAATTCGCATCTCCGTGAATCCCATGGTCTTCATCGCCCGGGCCGCAGCGCCGATGTTTTCGGCTCTTGCTGGTGAAACCAGCACTATTGATAAGCGCATGTCATCTTCTCTTTTTTACTCTGCGCCCGTCACAATGTGATGCTCATCATCATATTGCGCGGCGCGAATTTACTTTATTGCAACAAAAAACGCAGAAAGGACGTTTCTTAACATATCAATAAGACTAAACTATTACCCAAGAATCGTCCTGGTGAGTATGTTAACAGAACCTGCATATCCCTATGTTCTAGTGGGACATTTCAAATAAGATTAACTCTCATCTTTTGGATTCGTTTTGCTAATCAGTTCAATCTCGCAATCATTTGAGTTGTTGAAAATTTGTGACAAAAGCTACCATTTGGATGCAAGGATTTCACAAGACTGTTAACGTGCTACAATTGAACTTGATATATGTCAACGAAGCGTAGTTTTATTGGGTGTCATCCCTCTCTGAGCCTGTTATGTTGCTGTTAAAATGGTTAGGATGACAGCCGTTTTTGACACTGTCGGGTCCAGAGGGAAAGTACCCACGACCAAGCTAATGATGTTGTTGACGTTGATGGAAAGTGCATCAAGAACGCAATTACGTACTTTAGTCATGTTATGCCTGTTATGTTAATTTACGATATTCAGCAGGCGGGTCAGGGACTTTTGTACTTCCTGTTTCGATTTTAGTTGGCAATTTAGGTAGCAAACATGCAGACCCCGCACATTCTTATCGTTGAAGACGAGTTGGTAACACGCAACACGTTAAAAAGTATTTTTGAAGCAGAAGGTTATGATGTGTTCGAAGCCACCGATGGCGCGGAAATGCATCAGATCCTTTCTGAAAATGATGTCAATCTGGTCATCATGGATATCAACCTTCCGGGCAAAAATGGCCTGCTGCTGGCGCGTGAACTGCGTGAGCAAGCCAACGTCGCTCTGATGTTCCTGACCGGTCGTGATAACGAAGTGGATAAAATCCTTGGCCTGGAAATCGGCGCTGACGATTATATCACTAAGCCATTCAACCCTCGTGAACTGACTATCCGTGCGCGTAACCTGCTCTCCCGTACCATGAATCTGGGTACCGTGAGTGAAGAGCGTCGCAGCGTGGAAAGCTACAAGTTCAACGGTTGGGAACTGGACATCAACAGCCGCTCACTGGTTAGCCCGAACGGCGAACAGTACAAGCTGCCGCGCAGTGAATTCCGCGCGATGCTGCACTTCTGCGAAAACCCGGGCAAGATCCAATCCCGTGCAGAACTGCTGAAGAAAATGACCGGCCGTGAGCTTAAGCCGCACGACCGTACGGTTGACGTGACAATCCGTCGCATCCGTAAGCACTTTGAATCTACGCCGGATACCCCGGAAATCATCGCCACCATTCACGGCGAAGGTTACCGTTTCTGCGGCGAACTGCAGGAATAATCCTTCTGCAACAGTCATAAAAAACGGCGCTAAGCGCCGTTTTTTTTCGCCTGTTATTCCTTCCACGGCATGATAGGCACCGCACTAATCGCATTCTTAGGCGAGCCGTCGACCACTTTATCGGAATAGGTCAGGTAGACCAGGGCATTACGTTTCGCATCGTAAAAACGCACCACCTGCAGCTTTTTGAACACCAGTGAGGTTCGTTTCTGGAACACCACTTCGCCTTCCGATTTACCCTTTTTGATCTTATCGCTTACCTCGATCGGCCCAACCTGCTGACAGGAAATCGCGGCATCAGAGGTATCTTCCGCCAGCCCCAGGCCGCCTTTAATCCCGCCGGTTTTGGCACGGCTGATATAGCAGGTGACATTCTTCACATCCGGATCATCAAAGGCTTCAACCACGATTTTATGGTCCGGGCCAAACATCTTGAACACGGTGTCTACGGAGCCGATTTGTTCTGCGTGCGCCGCGCTGCCGGCCAGGGTCAGCAAAAGACCCGCAATTAACTTCTTGTATTTCATATTGTTACCATTCTTGAAAATGACACTACGCGATTATTCAATAACGTAGAAGAAAATGTTTAAAGATCACAGCTTTACAAAATTCATACTGACTTAGTATTTAAAATCGCACTTTAGCGCAAAAAAAACACTGAATGCTAAAACATCAAAAAATGCTATTATCCGCTACCCTAGTTACAGGCACTTGCGAAAGGATGAGGACATTATATGGATCAGGCTGGGATAATTCGCGATCTTCTTAGCTGGCTTGAAGGGCATCTCGATCAACCTTTATCACTGGATAACGTGGCGGCAAAAGCGGGCTATTCCAAGTGGCATCTGCAAAGGATGTTCAAGGACGTCACCGGCCACGCTATTGGTGCCTACATTCGTGCTCGTCGCCTGTCAAAATCTGCTGTGGCCCTGCGCCTGACCGCGCGCCCGATTCTGGATATTGCCCTGCAATACCGTTTTGACTCTCAGCAGACCTTTACCCGTGCGTTCAAGAAGCAGTTTAGCCTGACCCCAGCGCTTTATCGCCGCTCGCCGGACTGGAGTTCATTCGGTATGCGTCCGCCGCTGCGCCTGGGTGAATTCACGATGCCGAAGTATGAATTCATTACCATGCCAGACACGCACCTGGTGGGTGTGACCCAGAGCTATACCTGCAAACTGGAAGAAATTTCTGAGTTCCGTCAGCAAATGCGTGGTCAGTTCTGGCGTGAATTCCTCGGCAATTCACCGTCGCTCCCGCCGATGCTGTATGGTCTGCATGAACCACGCCCAAGTCTTGAGCGAGACGATGAGCAGGAAGTGCTGTACACCACCGCGCTGACGCCGGAGATGGTCAATGGTCATCTTCAGGATGCGCATCCGGTGAAACTGGAAGGGGGTGAATACGTAATGTTCACCTACGAAGGGCTAGGCACGGGGTTACAGGAATTTGTCCTGACCGTGTATGGCACCTGCATGCCGATGCTCGGCCTGACCCGTCGTAAGGGCCAGGACATCGAGCGCTTCTTCCCGCAGAAAGAAGCCATGAATCAGGAACCGCCTATCCAGTTGCGCTGCGAGTACCTGATCCCGATTCGTCGTTAGCGCTGCAGTTCATCCAACGCAGGGGCGTCCAGATGCGTGACGTCGCCTGCGGTCTCGACAATCCAGCCGGGCGCCAGCCACGGGCTTTGCTGATAATCCACCCGCGAAATTGAGCAGTTGCGCAAGCGCAGACGGCGTTCTGCGTAAGCCGGTAAGCCCAGAATAGTACTCACCAGACAACCCAGCGCCATCCCGTGACTGACCAGCAGCGGGCGACTCCCCTGCGGCAGTTCCAGACAATCTTGCAGCGCGGCGTTCATGCGATCGGCCAGCTCCTGCATCGACTCCCCTTCCGGAATGCGTCCGTTGGCGGTGCCATTGACCAGCGTGCGACGCCAGCCTTCTTCCTCGTCGGTCAGGGTATCGATCAGACGGCGTTCAAGCACGCCCATATCGAGCTCCCGAAGACGCGGGTCGTAGGTCACGCTGCACCCACAGGCTTCAGCAATGATTTCAGCGGTACGACGCGTACGGCCCAAATCGCTGGAGATAATGTGCGTGATACCGAGGGTTTTAACACGCTCCCCGACTTGCCAGGCCTGCTGCTCACCTTTATCGGTCAGCGGACTATCGGACTGGCCCTGAAGACGTCGCTCGGCGTTCCACTGCGTCTCACCGTGGCGAACAAGGTATACCTGTAACATGCGATTTTTCCGTTATACTGCGATGATAATTTTTTTCGTAAGTGTACTGATTATGCATAAGGTTGTCTCAGCTACCACCAATCCCGCCAAAATTCAGGCTATTCTGCAGGCTTTTAACGAGATCTTCGGCGAAGGATCCTGCCATATTGACGCCGTTTCCGTCGAGAGTGGCGTGCCGGAACAGCCCTTCGGAAGTGAGGAAACGCGCGCTGGCGCACGAAATCGTGTGGAAAATGCCCGTGTTGCCAGACCGGATGCCGACTTTTGGGTCGCCATTGAAGCAGGCATTGACGAAGGTAGCACCTTCAGTTGGGTGGTCATCGAGACACGCGAACAGCGCGGAGAAGCCCGTTCAGCCACCTTGCCGCTGCCGAAGGTTATCCTTGAACGCGTTCAGGCGGGTGACGCCCTCGGCCCGGTAATGTCGCACTACACCGGCATTGATGAGATTGGTCGTAAAGAAGGGGCGATTGGCGTGTTCACTGCGGGCAAACTGACCCGCAGCAGCGTCTATCATCAGGCGGTGATTCTGGCACTCAGTCCGTTCCACAACGCCGTTTATCGGTGAGTGTCTGGCAGGGTCTGCTCCAGCCACTGACGCAGTTCGGGCGGGGCTGATTTCAGACTGTTTGATCCGCGGGTAATCGTGGCAATACCCGCGCCAAGCTCGCTTTTCAGCTCACGCTGGCTCATTTCACCGCGCAGCAACTCTTCGATAATACGCACCCGCGTACCCAACGCCTCACGCTCATCGGGCGTCATCATCAGATTCAGAAGCGGCAGATGCAAATCGGCAGCAAAGGCCTGACGCATCAGCTCCACGAAGCGAAGCCACTCCTGGTGGCGCTGTTCCGCATTTGCGGCTGAATAAGGGGATTGTTGAGTCATGTTACGCCACCTGGTTGGGGCGGATGGCACAGAGCCATCCGCCGAACGTACTCTTTAGCGAGTACAAGCATAACATACTCTCAGCGGATCAGTAACGTTGCTTCCACTCGTCGTCGGTCAGGAGTTGCGTCTTATCGCCCATGAAGTAGCGATAGTACGCATCGTAGGCCAGCACGTTCTTCACATAGCCGCGCGTTTCCGAGAACGGAATGCTCTCAACAAACGCCGCCGCGTCGATGCGCCCGGCGCTGTTACCCCGCCAGGTTCGGACTCTGCCCGGCCCGGCGTTATACGCCGCTGAGGCATAGATGCGGTTGTTACCAAACTGCTGATAAACGTATTGCAGGTAATGGGTGCCGATATTGATGTTAGTCTCAGGATCGAGCAACTGATTCGGGCCGCTGTAGCCCGGAATAGAGAACATCTTCACGGTATGCGTGGCGGTGCCCGGCATGATTTGCATCAGCCCGGTCGCGCCAACCGGGGAGCGCACTTTCGGGTTCCAGGCGCTTTCCTGACGCGCAATCGCCATTGCATAGCTTTTGCTGATGTCTTTGTCGCTGGTGTAGCGCACGAACAGGTCTTTGTAGGCCAGCGGGAAACGCTCCTCGAGGTTATCCCACAGCTTGCCCGCAATCGTCGCCTGCACGCTGAGATCCCACCAGTCCTGGTCGAATGCATACTTCGCCAGCTGGCCCTGCTCATTACGGCTACGGCTGCTGACCAGATTAGCCCACTCACCGCGCGCGGTGTTGTCCTGGTTCCAGTACATCAGCTCGCGCACGCGAGACATCTCCGGGCCATTGACCAGCAACGGAGCCACCGTGCCTTCCGGTTTTTCGACGCGGATGGAATAATCCTCCGCCAAACGCTGCGCCGCCACCATCGGGTAGAACCCGCGCTGCTGCATCAGCGAATGCAGGATATCTTTCGCTTCCTGTTCGCGCCCGCGCTCCATCAGCAAATCGGCCTGCCAGTAGCGCCACTCATCTTTGTCTTTGGCTTCCATCGGCAGACGTGCCAGCCAGGTGTTGAGCCCACGGCGGTCGCCGTAGCCAATCGCCATACGGACACGACGCTCTACCAGCGAGGTCGACCCGGAACGCATGATGGCGTCATCGCGCCACTGCGCCTGCTCAGCGGTGACGTCGTTGCCCATCAGACGCCAGGCGACGATATCGCGCAGATCCTGGGTCTGGCTCTCATTGAGTTTCTGCGCCTGAACCAGCTGCGGGATCAGCAGACGCGCATTTTCCACATCCTGACGCGCCACGCTGGAAAACGCTATCGCCGCCATCTGACGCGTGAAATCGGTCGCTCCCGTGCTTTGCGCGAAAGTCAGGACGCTGTTGGGATTGTTCGCCAGACTGACCACCGCCGAGGCGATGGTTTGATAATCCCCCGGCATCTGGTTGGCCAGCGTGGTAGCCAGGCGAGTATTACCCGCCTGCATCGCCAGGCGAATACGTTCCAGATACGCCAGCGGATCCTGCGTGCCGGAAGCCCGCCAGGCGCTAAACAACGGGTCACAGGCGTTAGGCTGGCTTTTACCCGTCAGCCATAAATCCTTCGCGCCGTCCCAGGCTGCCTGGGTCTCTCCGACATTGTATTTCGCGTAGTAGTAATTACATTGCGCTTCGGTGGTGCCGGGCTTGTCCGGGCTGAATGCCAGCAGGCCGCGCCAGTCTTCACGACGCGCCAGTTCGTTCACAAAGCGGTTCTTCAGCGTGCGAGCGGCGGGCAGCGTCGGGTACGTCTGCACAAACTGCGTCACGCTTAGCGCAGGCGCATTCATCAGGTCGTCGGTAAGCTGACGGTATTGCAGATAGGGATAGAGCGGATAGTCTTTCAGCGTCGGCATCAGTTGGTCGACGACGTCCATCTGACGTTTATCCCACGCCTGTTTAATCTGGCTATAACGACTGCGTTGTTCATCCAGTGAGTCGGCGTGAACCGCACTGCTGACCGTCAACAGACAGACGCCCGCGGCCAGAAGTCGCCACGTCATGGGTTTAGCATTTTGCACATGCGCTCCTTTGAAAATTGGGTCAATGCAGCATCATGCCGCGTCTCTTTATGCTAATCAGACAACCGGATTTACGCCACGTTACGGACACTTTTTTACCTTTACGCTTATCGCTTGCGCCTGGCTGGGATTAGCGTGTGAAAAAGGCTACACTTCGCCTTTGACTCCTTTTCATCAAAATAAAAGAGGCGAAGTCCAACGTGGCTCAATTCGTTTATACCATGCATCGCGTCGGCAAAGTGGTCCCGCCGAAGCGACATATTCTTAAAAACATCTCTCTGAGCTTCTTCCCTGGCGCAAAAATCGGTGTACTGGGCCTGAACGGTGCCGGTAAATCTACCCTGTTGCGTATCATGGCCGGTATCGACACCGACATCGAAGGCGAAGCCCGCCCGCAGCCAGGCACCAAAATTGGCTACCTGCCACAGGAACCAAAGCTCAACCCGGAACATACCGTTCGCGAATCCGTTGAAGAAGCCGTATCCGAAGTGGTTAACGCCCTGAAAGGCCTGGAAGAAGTGTACGCCCTGTACGCTGAGCCAGACGCCGACTTCGACAAACTGGCGGCCCAGCAGGGCAAGTATGAAGAGATTATCCAGGCGCACGACGGTCACAACCTGAACGTGCAGCTGGAGCGCGCCGCTGATGCGCTGCGCCTGCCGGACTGGGATGCCAAAATTGGTACGCTGTCCGGGGGTGAACGCCGCCGTGTGGCCCTGTGCCGCCTGCTGCTGGAAAAACCAGACATGCTGCTGCTCGACGAACCGACCAACCACCTGGACGCCGAGTCCGTGGCCTGGCTGGAACGTTTCCTGCACGACTTCGAAGGCACCGTCGTCGCGATTACCCACGACCGTTACTTCCTCGACAACGTGGCAGGCTGGATCCTCGAACTGGACCGCGGCGAAGGTATTCCGTGGGAAGGCAACTACTCCTCGTGGCTGGAGCAGAAAGACCAGCGTCTGGCGCAGGAAGCCTCTCAGGAAGCCGCCCGTCGTAAGTCTATCGAGAAAGAGCTGGAGTGGGTCCGTCAGGGCGCGAAAGGCCGTCAGTCTAAGGGCAAAGCCCGTCTGGCACGCTTTGAAGAACTCAACAGCACCGAATACCAGAAACGTAACGAAACCAACGAACTGTTCATTCCACCTGGACCACGTCTGGGCGATAAAGTCGTTGAAGTTACCAACCTCAGCAAGTCCTACGGCGACCGCCAGCTGATCGACAACCTGAGCTTCTCGGTGCCGAAAGGCGCGATTGTCGGCATCATCGGCCCGAACGGCGCGGGTAAATCGACCCTGTTCCGTATGCTTTCCGGTCAGGAACAAGCGGACGGCGGCACCATTGAGCTCGGCGAAACCGTCAAGCTGGCCTCCGTTGACCAGTTCCGTGACGCGATGGATAACAGCAAAACCGTGTGGGAAGAAGTTTCTGGCGGGCTGGATATCATGAAGGTCGGCAACACCGAAATGCCAAGCCGTGCTTACGTCGGTCGCTTTAACTTCAAAGGCACCGATCAGGGCAAACGCGTGGGCGAACTGTCCGGCGGTGAGCGTGGTCGTCTGCATCTGGCGAAACTGCTGCAGGTTGGCGGCAACATGCTGCTGCTCGATGAACCGACCAACGACCTGGATATCGAAACCCTGCGCGCGCTGGAAAACGCCCTGCTGGAGTTCCCGGGCTGTGCGATGGTTATCTCGCACGACCGTTGGTTCCTCGACCGTATCGCCACCCACATTCTGGATTACCAGGATGAAGGTAAAGTAGAGTTCTTCGAAGGTAACTTCACCGAATACGAAGAGTACAAGAAACGCACCCTCGGCGCCGACGCGCTGGAGCCAAAGCGTATCAAGTACAAGCGTATTTCGAAGTAATGTTTGTTGCCCCGGAAACGGGGCAGATGACAAAGCCGGGCAGCGTTCAACGTGCCCGGCTTTTTTATTTAGCCCTGCTCACCCATCATCTGCTTCACCAGTTCAACACAGCGCAGGAAGCGCGCGTCGTAATCCGGTTCTTCCACGTGAACGTACTCAATGTTGTTCTCACGCAGCATCTCTTCCAGCATGGTCTGGAACTCTTTTCTGTCCACCGAACTGCCGAGGCTGCGCAGGCCATCGGCCACCCACGGGGTGTTGTTTTCCAGCAGGATAACCAGATCAAAACGGTATTCGTCGATCAGCGCCTGCACGAATGGATGCTCGCGGCCTTCGTACTTCTTACAGAATGCCTGGGTGGTGACAAAATCGGTGTCGATGAACGCCACTTTATTGGCGTACTTGACCGCAAAATCAATGTATTGCGCATGGCCGAGTGCGATTTTGTCATAGTCAGAATATTGCAGCGCCATTTCATCCCCACCGAGATGGGAGAAGACATAATCGCGGCCATATTCCCAGGCGCTGGTGGTGTTGAAGATGTTGGCAAGCTTATTAACCAGCGTCGATTTGCCGCTCGATTCCCCGCCTAAAATCGCCACCGTCCGCACGAAGAATGGCTTAACTTCCGTCGGGATGTATTCCCAGTAGCGGGACGGGTTTTCACGGATTTGCGACCCGCTGATGTTCATAAACGTCCGCTGCGGATCGATAAGCACCGTCTCGGTGCCTAAGTGCTCGCGGAACTGCGGGGCGTCGGCTTCTTCGGAGGTGTAAATGGTGTTGGGCTGAATGCCCTTCTCTTCCATAAACGCCTTCACGCCATTGCTCCACACGTCCCAGCCGTGCGGATACGGCTCCATACCCTCTTCGTTAAAGGCATGAATACGAATGTTTTTTTGGTATTTAAAGGTTTGCAGCAGCCAGCGCAGACGGTCAGACACCGTCGGCTGTTGCGACATGGCGCTATCTTCGAACAGGGCGCGGTCGCGCGTTTCGTCGTAACCCATGATGATGTGCAGCTCGTCAACCTGGCTTACGGCACGCTGAATCAGATAAATATGCCCGGTGTGCAACGGATAGAACTTACCAAACACCACGCCGATGTTCTTCTGTTGGCGCGGAAACTCAAGCCCCAGAAAACGGTGCAGCGCTTCCAGCTTCTGCGCACTGGGGCTTTTGATTTTGGCATTCAGCAACTGGCTAAGATAGCCCTTGGTCATCCCGCTGGCGTCCGCCACCTGCTGCAAAGTGCAACCCTTCTGGCGAATAGCGGTTTTGATGTAGTCGAATGACGACATGAATGCCTCCTGCAATTGAGTAATGCTTTGTATTATAAGTCGTCAAAGACATTTAGAGCGTCAGAAAGCTTCTTAACGCCAAAGACTTTCATTCCTTCCGGGATTTTTTTGGGGACGTTGGCCGCAGGCACGATGGCGCGACGGAAACCGTGTTTCGCCGCTTCGGATATCCGTTCCTGACCGCTTGGCACCGGGCGAATTTCCCCGGACAGGCCAACCTCACCAAACACCACCAGATCCTGCGGTAACGGCCTGTCGCGCAGGCTGGAGACCATCGCCATCAGCAGCGCCAGGTCGGCGCTGGTTTCGGTGACTTTTACCCCGCCAACCACGTTGACGAACACATCCTGGTCGAACATCTGCAACCCGCCGTGGCGATGCAATACCGCCAGCAGAATTGACAGACGGTTTTGTTCCAGCCCCACCGCGACACGACGCGGATTGCCCATCATCGACTGATCGACCAGCGCCTGGATCTCCACCAGCAGCGGACGCGTCCCTTCCCAGACCACCATCACCGAACTGCCGGACGTCACTTCATCGCCACGGCTTAAGAAAATCGCCGACGGGTTGCTGACTTCACGCAGTCCCTGTTCGGTCATGGCGAAAACGCCGAGTTCATTTACCGCACCGAAGCGGTTTTTATGGCTGCGCAGGGTGCGGAAACGGGAATCCGCATCGCCGTCCAGCAGTACCGAACAGTCGATACAGTGCTCCAGCACTTTTGGACCGGCCAGCGAGCCATCTTTGGTGACGTGACCGACCATGATGATCGCCACACCGCGCGTTTTGGCAAAGCGCGTCAGATAGGCCGCGCTCTCGCGCACCTGCGCCACGCTGCCCGGCGACGACTGAACGTCAGCCATGTGCATCACCTGGATGGAGTCAATCACCATCAACTTCGGCTGCTCTTCATCGGCAATCTGGCAAATCTGCTCGATGCTGGTTTCTGACAGCATGTTGAGATTCGAGGCGGGCAAACCGAGGCGGTGCGCGCGCATCGCCACCTGTTGTAAGGACTCTTCGCCGGTCACGTACAGGGTTTTCATCTGCTCGCTAAGCTTGCACAGCGTTTGCAGCAGCAGCGTGGACTTCCCTGCCCCCGGGTTGCCGCCAATCAGGATGGCGCTGCCCGGCACCACACCGCCGCCGAGGACACGGTCAAACTCTTTAAATCCGGTGGAGAAACGCGGCAGCTCTTCCAGGCTGATGTCAGACAGCTTCTGGACTTTCGACCCGCCAGAGCTGCCCGCATAACCGCTCAGGCGTTCGTTACGCGCAACGGTGGGCGAAGCGGCAATGCGCATCTCAGTAATCGTGTTCCAGGCATGACAGGCGCTGCACTGTCCCTGCCAGCGCGGATAATCCGCGCCACACTCGTTACAGACAAATGCGCGTTTGGGTGCTTTCGCCACGTTGACCTCTTACTTTTGATTCAGGCTGCCGGAGAGAATGCAGAACACTCCCATCAGGTCAGCGTGACGGATCGTGATTTCCGTCTGCTCGTTAACTTTCGGTTTGGCATGATAGGCGATGCCCAGGCCCGCCGCCTTGATCATCGGCAGGTCGTTGGCACCATCGCCAATCGCGACGGTTTGTGACGCCGGGATTTCGTAGGTTTCTGCCAGACTTTTCAGGGTGTTGGCTTTGTATTGTGCATCGACGATATCGCCCAGCACATTACCGGTCAGCACGCCGTCGCGGATTTCCAGTTCGTTGGCGACCGCCGCCGTCAGGCGAAGTTTGTCCCGCAAATAATCGGCAAAGAAGGTGAAGCCACCGGAGGCAATCGCCACTTTCCAGCCGAGCGTTTCCAGCTTCAGCACCAGCGACGCCAGGCCCGGCATTAACGGCAGCGTGTCGCGTACCTGACGAAGAATATCGGCATCCGCCCCTTTCAGGGTGCCGACACGCTGGCGCAGGCTGGCGGTGAAATCAAGCTCGCCGCGCATCGCACGCTCGGTGACTTCGGATACCTGTTCGCCGGTGCCCGCCAGTTTGGCGATTTCATCGATGCATTCAATCTGAATCGCGGTCGAATCCATATCCATCACCAGCAGTCCCGGGGTGCGCAGATGCGGGATTTTCCCCAACGGCGCCACGTCCAGCCCGTCATCATGTGCCAGACGCGTCGCGCGCGGGGTGAGGGAACCTGCCAGGCGAATGACCTGGTAATCTTCAACACACCAGGCGGCGACGATCACCATCGCCGCACCCAGTTTATGCTGGTAATCGGTCAGGCGCTGCTTGTCGAGACGACGACCGTACAGCAGCCAGCCGCTGCGCCCGGCGTGATAGTCCAGAGGCATGACCTCATCACCGCTTAAGGACAGCGGCAGTCCAGGCCACAAAGAGACATCATCGGGCAGGTCGCACCAGGTCAAACTGTTCGGCATTACGGCTCCACTCATTAAGATTCAGCCAGGGAAAATAACTCATGAGGCTACCCTGTATCCGCCGCTTCTGGCAACATTAAGCTGCAAATTTTCAAAGGTGGAATATGGTTCGCGCAAAAATCAAATTTCGGCTGCATCGCGCCGTGATCGTTCTTATCTGTCTCGCCCTGCTGGTCGCCCTGATGCAAGGGGCGTCGTGGTTCAGTCAAAGCCACCAGCGACTGCGGGATCCGCAGATGGAGGAACTGGCACGCTCGCTGGCCCATCAGGTTACGCTGAACCTTGCGCCATTAATGCGCTCAGAGACGCCGGATGAGAAAAAAATTAATCAGTTGCTGGTTCAGTTGACCACCAACAGCCGCCTGCTGGATGCCAGCGTGTATGACGAACAGGGTGACCTGGTGACCCACGCCGGTGAACGCGTTAACGTTCGCGACCGTTTGGCGCTCGACGGTAAAAAAGCCGGGGGTTATTTTAATCAGCAGATCGTCGAACCTATTCAGGGCAAGAATGAACCGCTCGGCTACCTGCGTCTGACGCTCGATACCCATACTCTGCCGACCGAAGCCAAACAGGTTGATAACACCACCAATATTTTGCGCCTGATGCTCCTGCTTTCGCTGGCGATCGGCGTGGTATTGACCCGAACACTGCTGCAGGGAAAACGCACCCGTTGGCAGCAGTCACCGTTCTTACTCACCGCCAGCAAATCCGTGCCGGAAGAAGATGACGGCGAAAAGAACGATAATAATTAAAGAAAGGAAATCTGCCATGTCGACCCTGCGTCTGCTTATCTCTGATTCATACGATCCATGGTTTAACCTGGCGGTTGAAGAGTGTATTTTCCGCCAAATGCCCGCCACCCAGCGGGTGCTTTTCCTGTGGCGTAACGCCGACACGGTGGTAATTGGCCGGGCACAAAACCCGTGGAAAGAGTGCAACACCCGGCGCATGGAAGAGGACAACGTTCGTTTGGCACGCCGCAGCAGCGGCGGTGGCGCGGTGTTCCATGACCTCGGTAATACCTGTTTTACCTTTATGGCCGGGAAGCCGGAGTACGACAAAACTATCTCTACCGCTATCGTGCTCAATGCGCTGAGTGCGTTAGGCATTAACGCCGACGCCTCCGGGCGCAACGACCTGGTAGTGAAAACCCCCGACGGCGATCGCAAAGTCTCCGGCTCAGCCTATCGTGAAACCATGGATCGCGGCTTTCACCATGGTACGTTGCTGCTGAATGCCGACCTCAGCCGCCTGGCCAACTACCTGAATCCCGACAAGAAAAAGCTCCAGGCGAAAGGTATTACCTCCGTGCGGGGTCGGGTGGCAAACCTGACAGAGCTGCTGCCAGGGATCACCCATCAACAGATTTGCGACGCGGTAACAGAAGCCTTTTTCGCCCATTATGGCGAGCGGGTGGCGGCGGAAATCATCTCTCCGGATAAGACCCCCGATCTGCCTAACTTCGCCGAAACCTTTGCCCGGCAAAGCAGTTGGGAGTGGAATTTTGGTCAGGCTCCGGCCTTCTCACACCTGCTGGATGAGCGCTTTACCTGGGGCGGCGTTGAGCTGCATTTTGACGTCGAAAAAGGGCGAATTACCCGCACGCAGGTCTTCACCGACAGCCTCAATCCCGCGCCGCTTGAAGCGCTGGCCGCACGTTTACAGGGCTGCCTGTATCGCGCCGATGTACTGCAACAGGCGTGTGATGCGCTGGTAGTGGATTTCCCGGAACAGGAAAAAGAGCTGCGAGAGTTATCGGAGTGGATTGCAAAGGCGCTGAGATAACGAAAAGGTAGGCCGGGCAAGGCGAAGCCGCCACCCGGCACAAACGATATTACTCTTTATCGCCCAGCAGAACGGATTCCAGCGCGATTTTAATCATGTCGTTAAACGTGGTCTGACGCTCAGCGGCGGTGGTCTGCTCGTGAGTACGGATATGGTCAGACACGGTGCAGATGGTCAGGGCTTTCGCACCGAACTCCGCCGCAACGCCGTAGATACCGGCGGCTTCCATTTCGACACCCAGAATGCCGTATTTTTCCATCACGTCGAACATTTCGCCGCCGTCTGGAGAATAGAACAGGTCAGCAGAGAAGATGTTGCCGACGCGCGCATCAACGCCGAGCGCTTTCGCCGCATCTACTGCGTTACGCACCATGCCGAAGTCAGCGATCGCCGCAAAGTCGTGATCTTTGAAACGCATACGGTTTACTTTGGAATCGGTGCAGGCACCCATGCCGATAACCACGTCTCGCAGTTTGACATCCATGCGCACCGCGCCGCAGGAGCCTACACGAATGATTTTCTTCACGCCGAAATCGGTGATCAGCTCTTTGGTGTAGATGGAGCAGGACGGGATGCCCATGCCGTGGCCCATGACGGAAATTTTACGGCCCTTGTAGGTCCCGGTAAAACCCAGCATGCCGCGCACGTTGTTCACTTCGCGCACATCTTCGAGGAACGTTTCAGCGATATGCTTCGCACGCAGGGGATCGCCCGGCATCAGTACAACGTCTGCGAAATCACCCATCTCGGCGTTAATGTGTGGAGTTGCCATCTTTCTATCCTTTTTATGTTTATTCGCCGGGTAGCGAAAACCCGGTATACAAAACCGTAGGCCCGGCAAGCAGTGCGCCGCCGGGCAATCCCATTACAGCATGTTTTTGCCGTATTCCATTGGTGACGTCCCGAAATAGGTCGCCAGGGTCTGACCGATGTCCGCGAAGGTTTCGCGATGACCAAGCGAGCCCGCTTTCACTTTCGGACCGTACACCAGCACCGGGATGTGTTCCCGGGTGTGATCGGTCCCGGTCCAGGTCGGGTCGCAGCCGTGGTCAGCGGTGAGGATGATGATGTCATCTTCACCCACCAGCTCAAGCAGCTCCGGCAGACGGCGGTCAAACAGTTCCAGACCCGCAGCATAACCGGCGACATCGCGACGGTGGCCCCAGGAGGAGTCGAAATCAACGAAGTTCGTGAAGACAATGGTCTTATCGCCCGCTTCTTTCATCTCTTTGATGGTGGCATCAAACAGCGCGTCCAGACCGGTGGCTTTCACTTTCTTGGTGATGCCGCAGTTGGCGTAGATATCCGCGATTTTACCGACGGACACGACGTGGCCGTCTTTTTCATCAACCAGCTTCTGCAATACGGTCGCCGCTGGCGGTTCAACGGCCAGATCGTGACGGTTGCCGGTACGTTCGAAGTGACCCGCTTTATCGCCCACGAACGGACGCGCAATCACGCGACCAATGTTGTAGCCGCCTTCGGTCAGCTCAACACGCGCAATTTCGCACAGCTCATACAGCTTATCGAGGCCGTAGGTTTCTTCGTGGCAGGCAATCTGGAACACTGAATCCGCGGAGGTGTAGAAAATCGGCTTACCGGTTTTCATGTGCTCTTCGCCCAACTCATCCAGAATCACGGTCCCGGAAGAGTGGCAGTTACCCAGGTAGCCCGGCAGATTGGCACGTTTCACCAGTTTGTCGAGCAGCTCCTGCGGGAAGCTGTTGTGATGTTCAGGGAAGTAACCCCAGTCAAACAGCACAGGCACACCGGCGATTTCCCAGTGGCCAGACGGGGTATCTTTCCCGGAGGAAAGCTCATGCGCCCAGCCGTATGCGCCAGTCACTTCAGCGTTGCCGTCCATACCTGCGGCAACCTTACCGGTGGAGCCTTCGTGGGCTTTAACCAGACCCAGACGGGTCAGGTTCGGCAGGTTCAGCGGGCCCTTACGGCCTTTATCTGCTTCACCTTTCGCACAGGCCTCTGCGATGTGGCCCATGGTGTCGGCACCGACATCACCAAAACGTTCTGCGTCTTCGGTGGCGCCGATCCCAAAAGAGTCCAGCACCATAATAAATGCACGTTTCATATCTTCTCCGTACGTTTTGCGCTGCAAAAAAGCGATCAGATCAGTATACCGCTATTGCGTGATTCGACGATAGACCGTTGGTGTTTCTTTCGGTGCGACATCGTCCAGTTTAATTGCCGCTTTCACCGCTTTCGCGGCTTCTTGCCAGCTCGCTTCGTCTTTCGCGTGGATGATGGCCAGTGGACGCTGTCCGTCAATGCTGTCGCCCAGACGGGCCATGTCGGTGAAACCGACGCTGTAATCCAGCGCATCAGAAGCCTGACGACGGCCACCGCCCATCGACACCACCGCCATGCCTAACGCGCGGGTATCCATCGCGGAGACAAAGCCTTCGGTATCGGCATATACCGCTTTGCTGAGCATCGCCGTTGGCAGGTATTTCGCGTAGTGCTCAACGAAATCGGTCGGGCCTTTTTGCGCCGCAACCATGCGGCCGAAGATTTCCGCCGCTTTACCGCTGTCCAGCCCCGCCTGCAGTTTGGCGCGAGCATCGGCTTCGTCTTTCGCCAGACGGCCGGAAATGAGCATTTCCACGCACAGCGCCATGGTCACGTCGAACAGACGCGGGTTACGGTATTCACCGGTCAGGAACTGCACCGCTTCGCGGACTTCAACCGCGTTCCCGGCGCTGGACGCCAGCACCTGGTTCATGTCGGTCAGCAGGGCGGTGGTCCGCACGCCTGCGCCGTTAGACACGCCAACGATGGCTTCGGCCAGTGCCGCAGAGAGTTCATAGGTCGGCATAAATGCGCCGCTGCCCACTTTCACGTCCATGACCAGCGCGTCCAGCCCTTCGGCCAGTTTCTTCGCCAGAATCGAGGCGGTGATCAGCGGAATAGAATCGACGGTGGCAGTGATGTCGCGCGTGGCGTAAAAACGTTTGTCCGCTGGCGCGAGGGAACTGGTCTGCCCAATGATCGCCACGCCAACGTCTTTAATAATTTCGCGGAAACGGTTGTCGTCCGGGAAGATATCGAACCCCGGGATCGCTTCCAGTTTGTCGAGGGTCCCGCCGGTATGCCCCAGGCCACGCCCGGAGATCATTGGCACGTAGCCGCCGCAGGCCGCCACCATTGGGCCCAGCATCAGCGAGGTCACATCACCCACGCCGCCGGTGGAGTGCTTATCGACAATCGGGCCATTCAGATTAAGGCTTTTCCAGTCGAGCACCGTGCCTGAATCCCGCATCGCCATGGTCAGCGAGACACGCTCCGGCATAGACATATCGTGGAAGAAAATGGTCATCGCCAGGGCGGCAATCTGCCCTTCCGACACGGTGTTATCACGAATACCATTGATGAAGAAACGGATCTCTTCGTCACTCAGCGCGTGACCATCGCGTTTTTTACGAATAATTTCTTGTGCGAGAAACACGGTAACCCCCATGAGGAATCGGGTGAAAGGTGGCGGGTGGCGCGATGCTTACCCGCCCTACGATCCAGTAGGCCGGATAAGCAACGCGTCATCCGGCAATTGTTGACTTAGTAGCTGCTGGCGCTCTTGCCATCGCCATGTCCCAGAGCTTTCAGCAGGCTCGCGAGCAGGCTGGATGCACCGAAACGGTAATGACGCGCGTCGGCCCAATCGGCACCAAACAGATCATCGGCAATCGCCAGGAATTGCTGCGCGTCTTCCGCAGTACGCACGCCGCCCGCAGGCTTAAAGCCGACGGTTTTTTCAACGCCCATATCACGGATAACTTCCATCATGATGCGTGCGCTTTCCGGGGTGGCGTTCACTGGCACTTTACCGGTAGAGGTTTTGATGAAATCGGCCCCGGCTTTGATAGAGATTTCAGACGCTTTACGAATCAGCGCTTCTTCTTTCAGTTCGCCGGTTTCGATGATCACTTTCAGCAGCACGTTCGCAGCGGCGCAGGCATCTTTACAGGCTTTCACCAGATCAAAACCGACCTGCTCGTTACCGGCGATCAGCGCGCGGTACGGGAAGACTACGTCCACTTCATCTGCACCGTAAGCGATAGCCGCCCGGGTTTCCGCCAGCGCGATATCGATGTCATCGTTGCCGTGCGGGAAGTTGGTAACGGTTGCGATACGCACATCCGGCGTGCCCTGTGCATTCAGGGTTTTACGCGCGATAGGGATGAAGCGTGGATAAATACAGATTGCCGCGGTATTGCCCACCGGGGTTTTCGCCTGATGGCACAGAGCGATCACTTTCGCATCGGTGTCATCATCGTTCAGGGTGGTCAGGTCCATCAGTTTTAACGCGCGCAGGCTGCTTGCAGTTAAATCGGTCATGTTATCTCCGGTGTTTAATTTTACCTTGCGGGTCTGTGACTATTTTAACACCGACCCACGGTTACACTTCGATCCTCATCACAGTTAATGAAACGCATGTGCAAATTTGCATAACTGTAATGAGAGCTTTATCACTCTTTAAAGCGCCAGTGTGGGAGGTTGGATCAAAAGTCCCGCTGGCGCTTTTCTCTACACTGTCCTCATCGTCAACGCGTCTGAGGAACTTCTATGTCTGACTCTTTTGAGCAACGTTGCCAGAATATTGTGACAAGTAAAACGCTAAGCCCCGAGCAAAAACGTCACTTCCTGGCCCTTGAAGCAGAAAACGCTTTACCCTATCCCGACCTGCCAGCAGATGCCCAGGCGGCGCTGAATGACGGCGTTATCTGCGACATGTTTGAAGGCCATGCGCCGTTCAAACCGCGTTACGTGCTGCCGGACTACGCCCGCTTCCTCGCCAACGGATCGCAATGGCTTGAGCTTGAAGGGGCGAAAGACCTGGATGAGGCGCTGTCGTTACTCACTATTCTCTATCATCACGTGCCTTCGGTGACCTCGATGCCGGTTTACCTTGGGCACCTGGATACGATCCTTTCACCTCATGTTAAAATTCTAACACAAGAAGAAATCGATATCCGCATAAAACGTTTCTGGCGCTATCTCGACCGCACCCTGCCGGATGCGTTTACCCATGTCAATATTGGCCCGGAAGACACACCGGTTACGCGCGCCATTTTACGGGCTGATGCCGAGTTAAAGCAGGTTGCGCCGAACCTGACCTTTATCTACGACCCGGAAATTACCCCGGATGATTTACTGCTTGAGGTGAGCAAAAACATCTGCGAATGCAGTAAACCGCACATCGCCAACGGCCCTGTGAATGATAAAATTTTCACAAAAGGACAGTATGGGGTGGTCAGTTGTTACAACTCACTGCCGCTGGCGGGCGGCGGCAGCACCCTTGTTCGCCTCAATCTGAAAGAAATCGCGCTGCGCAGTGCATCGACGGATGACTTCTTTGCCCATGTCCTGCCGCACTATTGCCAGCAGCAGATCAGCATCATCGATGCCCGCTGCGCGTTCCTCTATGAACAATCGCACTTCTTTGAGAATAGCTTCCTGGTGGCCGAAGGGTTGATTGACCCGCAGCGATTTACGCCGATGTTTGGCATGTACGGCCTTGCCGAGGCCGTGAATGTGCTGTGTGAAAAAGTGGGCAGCCCGGCACGCTATGGCCAGCATGATGAAGCCAATGAGCTTGGCTGGCGCATCAGCGCGCAGTTAGCAGCGTTTGTGGAAAATACGCCAGTGAAGTATGGCTGGAACCAGCGCGCACTGTTGCATGCGCAGTCGGGTATCAGCTCTGATAGCGGCACCTCGCCGGGGGCGCGCATTCCATATGGCAGCGAGCCGGATCCGGTCAACCACCTGCTGACCGTCGCCCCGCATCATGCCTTTTACCCGGCCGGGATCAGCGACATTCTGACCCTGGACGAAACCATCAAACGCAATCCGCAGGCGGTCATGCAGCTGTGCCTGGGCGCGTTTAACGCTGGAATGCGTGAGTTTTCGGCCAACGTCAGCGGTAACGATTTAGTTCGTGTCACCGGCTATATGGTGCGCTTGTCCGAGCTGGAAAAATTCCGCGCGGAAGGTTCGCGCACCAATACCACATGGCTGGGCGAAGAAGCCGCACGCAACACCCGTATTCTGGAACGACAGCCGAGAGTCATCAGCCATGAGCAGCAGATGCGCTTTAGTCAGTAATATCATTCCGTTCTCCTGCGTCGACGGCCCCGGCAGCCGTCTGACGCTGTTTTTACAGGGCTGCAATCTACGCTGTAAAAGCTGCCACAATCCGTGGACCATCGGACGCTGTAACGACTGCGGTGAATGCGTTGCGCCCTGCCCGCACGGCGCGCTTTCGCTACAGAACGGCCACGTCGTTTGGCAGGAAGCGGATTGCCAGCAGTGCGACACCTGCCTGAAACAGTGCCCTCAGCAGGCCACGCCGATGGCGCGGACGCTCACGGTCGATGAGGTGCTAAAGCAGGTGACGCGCGCCGCGCCGTTTATCGAAGGCATTACCGTCAGCGGCGGGGAAGCTACCACCCAGTTGCCGTTTATCGTTGAATTGTTCAGTCAGCTTAACGCTACGCCTGCCCTGAAGCATTTGACCTGTCTGGTCGACAGTAACGGCGAGCTGGGTATAAACGGCTGGGAGAGGTTACGGCCCGTCTGTGATGGGGTGATGGTGGATTTGAAAGCGTGGGATGAGGATGTGCATCTGGCGCTCACCGGACGAAGCAACGCGCGAATAAAAGCGAGTATTCGCTGGCTGGCGGAACAACGAATGCTGGCGGAGTTACGCCTGCTGGTTATTCCAGGGCAAACGGATTATCTGCAGGCCATTGAGCCGCTGAGTGAATTTATTCGTTCGTTAGAGGAGGTGCCGCTGAGGCTGAACGCCTTTCATGCGCACGGCGTATACGGGGAAGCGAAGACCTGGCGCAGCGCCGGTGCGCAGGACGTTGAGCCACTGGCACAGGCGCTGAATGACCGGGGAATAACAGAGATTATTCTCCCGGTGCTTTATTTGTAGATTAGAGTGCGAGGAATACCCCGGCAATGGTGGCGCTCATCAGGTTCGAGAGCGTCCCGGCCGCCACGGCTTTCAGGCCCAACTGGGCGATATCCTGGCGACGGCTTGGTGCCAGGCTGCCCAGACCGCCAATCAGGATCGCAATCGACGACAGGTTGGCAAAACCGCACAGGGCAAACGAGATAATGGCTTTGGTGTGGTCAGAAATCACTTGTAAGCCAGCCGCCGCTACCACTGCATCGTCCTTCAAATATTCACCGAAGTTCATGTAGGCCACGAACTCATTGATGATCAGCTTCTGACCGATGAATGACCCGGCGACCGTCGCTTCACTCCACGGCACACCAATCACCCACGCCAGCGGGGAGAACACCCAGCCGAGGATCAGCTGCATCGACAGCTGCGGATAGTCAAACCAGCCACCAATCCCGGAGAGAATGCCGTTCAGCAGTGCAATCAGCGCCACGAAGGCCAGCAACATTGCCCCGACGTTCAGCGCCAGCTGCATCCCGGACGCCGCACCCGATGCGGCAGCATCCAGCACGTTAGACGGACGGTCGGCATCCGGCATCTGAGCTTCCAGCTCCGGTGAATCATTCGGGGTTTCGGTTTCCGGCAGCATAATTTTCGCGAACAGCAGACCACCCGGTGCGGCCATGAAGGACGCGGCAATCAGGTATTCCAGCGGAACGCCCATCTGCGCATAACCCGCCAGTACAGAACCGGCCACCGACGCCAGGCCACCACACATCACCGCAAACAACTCAGAGCGGGTCATAGTCGCAATGTAAGGACGCACCACCAGCGGAGCTTCGGTTTGACCGACGAAAATATTCGCGGTGGCCGACAGTGATTCGGTACGAGAGGTTTTCAGCAAGGCACGCAGACCGCCGCCCAGAATACGGATCACGAACTGCATGATGCCGAGGTAATAGAGCACCGCAATCAGCGAGGAGAAGAAGACGATGACCGGCAGCACGCGCAGGGCAAAGATAAAGCCACCGCCGCCAAAGAGTTCGAACATTTTATCGGAAACCAGGCCACCGAACAGAAAGCCGATCCCTTCGTTGCCATAGGCGATAACGTTTGCGACGCCCTCGGACATCGCCAGCAGCACTTTGCGGCCAGCAGGAACATAAAGGATCAGCGCCCCAATGGCGACCTGAATCATCCATGCGCCGAGAACGGTACGCAGGTTGATGGCACGACGGTTACTGGAAAGCAGCACGGCGATGGCAATCAGTACCACCATGCCGATCAGTCCCATGAGGATTTGCATACAGATTCCCTGTGTAATGAAAGTCAAAAGGTGAAAGTGGGATAAATCCCATTCAAGCGGGCCGATTATAACGACCCGTGACTATTCTGTGCGTCCGGTTCACACAATTCTGGCAATTATATGAATCGAATGCTGAAAAATGAGA
This sequence comes from Scandinavium sp. M-37, assembly GCF_043558715.1. Taxonomy (NCBI): domain Bacteria; kingdom Pseudomonadati; phylum Pseudomonadota; class Gammaproteobacteria; order Enterobacterales; family Enterobacteriaceae; genus Scandinavium; species Scandinavium sp. M-37. Next base: position 73,762 of record NZ_JBIGIN010000002.1, on the reverse strand, counting down.
TCTGCATCACTTACAGGGAGGCTAATTATAAGGTTGAGAATAATTTTTTGCTGTTATCAGCCAGCGTTTCGGCAATTTCAGCAGGCGATTCGGAACGCAGTTCGCACAGGGATTCGAAAACACGAGCCGCCTGTTCAGGACGGTTGGGCTGTCCCTGAAAACCGTTCAGCGGCATATCGGGCGCATCTGTTTCCAGCAGTAAGGCCGATAGCGGTAACCGTGCCATGACATCGCGGGTTTTACTCGCCCGTGGGTAGGTAATGGTCCCGCCGACGCCAATTTTATATCCGAGCTGAATGAATCGCTCCGCCTGTTGCAGGCTCCCGGCAAAACCGTGAACCACGCCAGTGCGCGGCAGATTATGCCGTTTGAGGTGCATCGCCAACGTGTCATGGGTGCGACGTGAATGCAGGATCACCGGCAGATCGTAACGTTTGGCGAGTCTGAGCTGTTCATCGAGCAACGCCTGTTGTTTGTCGAACTGCGGATCGTCTCGATAGAGATCGAGCCCTATCTCCCCTACCGCCACCAGCTTCTCCGGCTTTTGCGCCAACCGTGCCGCAAGCTGTGCCAGGCTGTGTTCATTATGCTTTTCAATCACTATCGGATGCAGGCCCAGGGCGGCATACAGCGGGGTGTGTGCCTCCGCCAACGCCAGCACGAGCTCAAAGCGGGAAGCTTCGGTCGCCGGAATAATTATCCTGGTCACCCCCGCCTGAGCCGCGCGCGTCAGACTGTTTTCAACGTCATCCACAAACGGCGGAAAATCAAAATGGCAGTGGGTGTCGGTGAAGCGGTAACTCACGCCAGTCCCTCGTTATCAAAGTTGGCATCATTGGCCTGAGGCGCATCGACCAGCGTTGCACTATGCACATCGTTGGCGACCACCGCAGGCGGCACGACCAGCGGGGCAGGCACCGCCACCCGGGCTTTGTAGCGGTGCAGCGGCGGTTTCTCTGCCAGCATTTTACCCATCGTCGCCAGGAAGTAACGTCCACACTGGCGGCCGACGTTGTAATCATCCAGCAACGCAGGCAGGCGGCTACCCAGTGCCATGCTTTTCAACGGCTTAGGCGGATAAATTTCAATGATCCGCACTTTGCCCGGCGGTTTTTCGATGTATTGCTGAATGGCGTGGTAGGTCTTCTCATGATGCTGAACCAGATTCACAAACGGTTGCAGACTGCTTTCCCCCAGCCAGCGCTCCATACGCTTAAACCACTGTGGGGTGTAATACATCTGCGACGGTACGGTGCGGATCACTACGATGGTGTTGCCGCCACGTTTGACCGCTTCCTGAACCGGAATGGCGTCACTCACGCCGCCGTCCAGCCAGTTAAATCCATCGAGCGTCACGCCCGGACGATAAAAACCCGGGATCGCGCTGGAGGCACGGATCTGATCCATCCAGGTTTCACGCGTCGGTGAGAAATAGCCCGGGGAGTAGTCGTCCGCACGAGAGGCACACATATAGAACGCTTTGCCGACGTCAAACTCACGGGCCGCAATGTCCATCGCCAGCGGCATTTGGCTCGCCGTCGACTCCACCAGCCAGTCCAGATCGATAAGGTTTCCGCCGCGCACGAAGCGCATCGGATCAAAAAATTCGCGAGAAGTGGTGTAGCGGGTAATGACTTTTCGGGCGTAGCCCGGCTGATTACAGACGTAGGCGGAGAGGTTTTGCGCCCCGGCAGAGGTGCCGAAATAGAGATCGAACGGATTAAATCGCGCGCGCATAAATTCGTCCAGCACACCCGCTGTGAAAATACCGCGTTGACCACCGCCTTCGCACACCAGCGCAAGCTTGCCTGGCTGAAAAGGGTTGGCCGCGAGTGGCGCTATATTGCCAAGCGTTACCGGAATTCGCTGTCCCACACTGCTTTCCCGTTTTTTATGATCCTTCTGTTAGTCCACCATAGCGCAGATAAGGATTCTCTTAAACTGATAAAGCCAGTCCGAAGACTGGCTTTTGTTACGAAAATTTAACGTCTTCGGTCGACGTCGCTACGGACGCCTGCGTCCCATGAACAGACTCACCAGGAACAGGATGATACCGACGATAAAGACAATTTTTGCTGCGCCCGCTGCCGTACCGGCCAGACCACCGAAGCCCAGAGCGGCGGCAATTAACGCAATTACCAGAAATATAAGGCCCCAACGAAACATACGATTCTCCTTTACCATAGTGAATGTCGACCGCTTTGATGAACGCTCAGGCACTCAAAACGACAGACTGGTCTCCCCGGCAATGCCGGGGAAAAATGTCAAAACTGCTTTATTTAACTTTAAGGTCGTTCTTCACACTTTTTACGCCATCAACTGCTTTGGTGATGCTCTCAGCACGATCGCTCTGTGCCTGGGACTCAACTGTCCCGGAGAGCTGCACCACACCGTCGGTGGTTTCGACCTTCACATTACGTGATGGGACGATGTCGTCAGCCAGTAGTTTGGCTTTAATCTCGCTGGTGGTTGCGGTATCACCCGCGTAGCCCTTCATGTCCTGCGACTTGCTGTCGCGTACATGGAGCTTATCGCTAACCGAGGACACACCTTCTACGCTTTTCGCGACTTTAACGGCGGCTTCAGCCTGTTCCTGGCTTTCAACGAAGCCGCTCAGGGTGACCACTTTGTCATCGGTTTTTACTGAGATATCGGTGCTCTTAATTGAATCATGATCGACCAGCGCCGCTTTCACTTTTGCCGTGATGCTGCTGTCATCCATAAAGTTGCCGACTTTGTTCATGGAGCTGTCGACTTTCTGTCCGGCGCTGTCGGCAGCGGATTGTGTTTTATCCATGGTCGTTTCTGCCAGAGCAGAACCACTCATCAGGGCAGTACCCAGCATCATCGCCAGCAGCGTTTTGGACATCTTTTGGGTTGTCATCATCTCGATTCCTGTAGTTTGCTCAGAATTTGAGCTCAGGCGATCTTCATGATCGCATTGCTGTAGGGGTGAACATCACCACAATCTCACAGTTATTAATATCGCGAACGACAAATCTACTGGTTTATTACGCCGGTAAACACGCATTGATTAGCGGTTAAAGCCAGCAAACTTGTCATCACTTTGTTAAATATAGCCAACAATTTTGAACGCGCTCGGCCAAACGGCTAAAAAGTAGCCTTTTGCAGCGTAAATGGCTTCAATTAAGAACTTTCTGCAAGGGAATCAACAGGGAGGGAAAATGACAGAGCACGGCGCGGGCCGTGCTCTGGAGAGGATTAGTGTTCGCGGGTCTTGCGGAACTGAACGTCAGGGTAACGTTCCTGGGTCAGGTTAAGGTTAACCATGGTTGGGGCGATATACGTCAGGTTATCGCCGCCATCCAGCGCCAGCTGAACTTCGTTCTTACGCTTGAACTCTTCGAATTTCTTCACGTCGTTACTTTCGACCCAACGAGCGGTCGCAACGTTCACCGATTCGTAAATCGCTTCGACGTTGTATTCACTCTTCAGACGCGCAACCACCACGTCGAACTGCAGCACACCCACCGCGCCGACAATCAGGTCGTTGTTGGCAATCGGACGGAAGACCTGCACCGCGCCCTCTTCCGACAGCTGAACCAGCCCTTTGAGCAACTGCTTCTGCTTCAACGGATCCTTGAGGCGAATACGACGGAACAGCTCAGGGGCAAAGTTAGGAATGCCGGTGAACTTCATCATTTCACCCTGGGTAAAGGTGTCGCCAATCTGGATAGTGCCGTGGTTATGCAAACCGATGATGTCACCCGGGAACGCTTCTTCAACGTGCGAACGGTCGCCCGCCATGAAGGTCAGCGCGTCGGAAATCACCACGTCTTTACCGGTACGCACCTGGCGCAGCTTCATACCTTTTTCATATTTACCGGACACCACACGCATGAATGCCACGCGGTCACGGTGTTTCGGGTCCATGTTGGCCTGAATTTTAAACACGAAACCGCTGAACTTCTCTTCTTTAGCTTCCACTTCGCGGGTGTCGGTTTTACGCGGCATCGGCGCTGGCGCCCATTCCACCAGACCGTCGAGCATGTGGTCGACGCCGAAGTTACCCAGCGCGGTCCCGAAGAATACCGGGGTGATTTCACCGGCGAGGAACAGCTCCTGATCAAACTCGTGCGATGCGCCCTGCACCAGTTCCAGCTCATCACGCAGCTGGGCCGCGAGATCTTCACCCACGGCGGTATCCAGTTCCGGGTTGTTCAGCCCCTTCACGATGCGGACATCCTGAATGGTGTGGCCTTTACCCGTCTGATACAGATAGGTTTCATCTTTATAAAGATGATAAACGCCTTTGAACAGCTTACCGCAGCCGATAGGCCAGGTGATTGGCGCACAGGCAATTTTCAGCTCGCTCTCGACTTCATCCAGCACTTCCATCGGATCGCGGATGTCACGGTCGAGTTTGTTCATGAAGGTCAGGATCGGCGTGTCGCGCAGACGGGTGACTTCCATCAGCTTGCGCGTCCGGTCCTCGACGCCTTTCGCGGCATCGATAACCATCAGACAGCAGTCGACGGCGGTCAGGGTACGATAGGTATCTTCAGAGAAGTCTTCGTGACCCGGGGTGTCCAGCAGGTTCACCAGGCAGTCGTGATACGGGAACTGCATTACCGAGGTCGTAATGGAAATCCCACGCTGTTTTTCCATCTCCATCCAGTCAGATTTTGCATGCTGGCTTGAGCCACGGCCCTTAACGGTACCGGCGGTCTGGATAGCCTGCCCGAACAACAACACCTTTTCAGTGATGGTCGTTTTACCGGCATCCGGGTGCGAGATGATGGCAAAAGTGCGGCGTTTCGCCACCTCTTGCAGATAAGGAGACAACGTCATAGTCAGTTCTTCTTAAGTAAACGCGACCGCAGGCCGCGCATGTTGAATACGAAAAATGCGGCTATTTTACCCGTAAGGCGGGGACTGACAATCAATGTTTACACAGGAGTTGCTCCAGCTCGGCAAGTGATGTCACAGTCCAGGTCGGCGTAAGATCCGCAGGCAGCGTTTGCTGGTGCGCATTCAACCAGCAGGTCGAGAGCCCGGCGTTGACGCCGCCGCGAATGTCCGACTCGGCGGTATCGCCAACCATCAGCACCCGCGAGCGACTCGGATTACCCGCCTGCTCCAGCGCATAATCGAAAATACGCGGATCCGGTTTGGCGACGCCGACTTCTTCAGAAATTATCACTAAATCAAAGTGTTCACGCAGGCCAGTGCGCTCAAGACGAATCTGTTGTAGGGAGGTAAAGCCATTGGTGATAATCCCCATCTTTACCTTGCCCTGCAGCGAATTGAGCAGTGAAACTGCCCCCGGCAATGGGGCGCAAATCTCTGCCATCGCATTGATAAAGGCATTGTTCAACTCGCCGGGGTTAACGTTCAGGCGTGCCGCCCAGCTTTCGAAACGCTGATGCTGAAGCTGTAACGAGGAGATTGCCCCGTTCTGATAATCGACCCACAGCGGCTTGTTAACCGACTGATAGTCCTGGAAATCTTCAGCGGTGAAGGTCACGCTATAATCAAGAAACATCCGCTGTAAGCCACTGAACGAATCGAAGGTAAATAGCGTTTCGTCGGCATCAAAGAAAATCCAGTCCCACATCTTCATCGTAAACCCTTGTCTTACATACTGATTGGCAGTGCCATTATGATTGCGTCCTCACGCCCGTCCGCGGTCGGATAGTAGTTGCGTCGAATCGTCGCCTCGTTGAAGCCCAGGCTTTCATACAGTGCGATGGCGGCGGCGTTCGAGGCGCGGACTTCCAGCCATAGCGTGACGACGCCGCGTTTTTCCACTTCGTCGATAACCTGTTCGAGCAATTCGCGGCCGAGGCCCCGACGCTGATACGCCGGATCGACAGCGATATTAAACAGCGTGGCTTCATCGAGCACGATTTGCGTAATGGCGAAGGCCGCCATCTCGCCGTCCACCGTCAGCTGCAGGTTGAGATAGCGCTCACCCTGATTGCTGGCGAGCGTCTGCTCGCTCCACGGGAAGGCGTGGGCGCGCTGCTCAATCTGCAGCGCGCGGGGTAAATCAGTCTGGCTTAGGGAAGAAATCGTGTTCATGAGCGCAAATTTGTCGCCAGAGTTCAGCCCGGGCCGCCGCGCTGGACTGCAGTTGTTCGAATGTCGGGCTGGCGACCTGAGCGCCTTCCAGCGCGACCGGTTCAGCATCGCCAAGACGCCAGCTGTTACAGCGGCCACCCTCGGGCAGCATCGCAACGCGCTCCGGCGTCAGCTGTAAGACCTGATCCGGCGTCACGGCAAGCGCGCGCAGGATGTCGTTGACCAGCGGATCGGTCAGCGGTGGCAGCGTTTGCGCCACCATTACCAGACGAATATGTTCAGGCAGCGAGATGGCGATTTCGCCCTGCAAAACCGAGGGGCGGCGCAAAGCCCACTGGGTAATGCCCAGTTGCTGTAGTTGCCAGTCTCGTCGGGATGTCATCGCGGGTTTCTCCTGTCTGTCAGGCGCGCAAATATAGCAAATTCGACGAACGTGCGCCAATAAAGCAAGGAGCCGTACGCGCGGTTCGTACAGATAATGTGTATAATCGCGCCCGTCGTTAATTGAGGATCCCATATCTATGTCTGCATTGACCCCGGCAAGTGAAGTCTTGCTGCGCCACAGTGATGATTTCGAACAAAGCCGCATTCTGTTTGCCGGTGATCTGCAGGATGACCTGCCCGCTCGTCTGGACACCGCATTTAGCCGTGCCCACACTCAACAATTTCACCACTGGCAGGTTCTGAATGCCCAGATGGGTGAGAACGTTCGCTTCAGCCTGACCGCAGAAGCAGCCGATGTGGCTGACTGCGATACGCTGATTTACTACTGGCCGAAGAACAAGCCTGAAGCGCTGTATCAACTGACCAATATTTTATCGATGATGCCGATTGGCACCGATATTTTTGTGGTCGGTGAGAACCGCAGCGGCGTGCGCAGCGCCGAGCAGATGCTGGCGGAATTCGCGCCGCTGAACAAAGTCGACAGCGCGCGTCGCTGTGGCCTGTACCATGGTCGCCTGGAAAAACAGCCTTCGTTCAGCGCAGAAGATAACTGGTCCGAATATCAGTTGGATGGCCTGACCATTAAAACGCTGCCGGGCGTCTTCAGCCGCGATGGCCTGGATGTTGGCAGCAAGTTGCTGCTCTCCACCCTGACTCCGCACACTAAAGGTAAAGTGTTGGACGTCGGCTGCGGCGCTGGCGTGCTGGCCACCGTCCTGGCGAGTCACTCGCCGAAAGTGCGTCTGACCCTGTGTGACGTCAACGCCGCGGCGGTAGAAGCCAGCCGCGCCACCCTGGCGGCTAACGGCCTGGAAGGTGAAGTCTTTGCCAGCAACGTTTTCTCCGAGGTGACCGGTCGCTTTGACATGATTATCTCCAATCCGCCGTTCCACGACGGACTGCAAACCAGCCTCGAAGCCACGCAACAGCTTATCCGTGGCGCAGTGCGCCATCTGGGTACCGGTGGTGAACTGCGTATTGTGGCCAACGCCTTCCTGCCGTATCCGAAAGTGCTGGATGAAATCTTTGGTTTCCACGAGGTGCTTGCCCAGACCGGCCGTTTTAAAGTCTATCGCACGGTGCTGACCCGTCAGGCGAAAAAGTAAATGCTCTCCCGCCCGCAGGCTTTACCCTGCGGGCGTTCTCCCTTCCCGCTCTCCCACGTTGCTAAAGCGCCCACTTTTACAGCGATCGGAAAATTCTGCTGCAATTAACTGTTGACGAAAATCCGAAAACCACTAGAATGCGCCTCCGTGGTAACGATTCTTTTTAAGAGTCGATGGTATGCGACGGTGGCGGAATTGGTAGACGCGCTAGCTTCAGGTGTTAGTGTCCTAACGGACGTGGGGGTTCAAGTCCCCCCCCTCGCACCATATACCACGTAAGATGTTGCTCGCACTGGGCGAAGGTGGCGGAATTGGTAGACGCGCTAGCTTCAGGTGTTAGTGTTCGTAAGGACGTGGGGGTTCAAGTCCCCCCCCTCGCACCAACGAGTAATATCAAGATAAGATTTCTGTGCGAAGGTGGCGGAATTGGTAGACGCGCTAGCTTCAGGTGTTAGTGTTCGTAAGGACGTGGGGGTTCAAGTCCCCCCCCTCGCACCAGCATTCTTATCTCTCTCTTTTCTCTCCCTGTTTTATCTCATCCCATTTGCTTCAAACTCATCAATACCAGCATCATCCCGCTTATCAATGCAAACGCCGATGGCAACAGCACAAAGTGACGCAACTGGCGATGCCAGATCATTACGCCCGTCAGCAGCAGGCCCAGCGCAATTAAACTGCGCCAGACGTCAACCGATAGCCCGACAAAACCTAATCCGACTAAAAGCACCCCCGGGATTAACACGCCCCATCCACTGCCTAACGCCCGTTGCAACATGGTTATAGCTCTCAAAGCGATAATGATAACCAATATCATATGATAATTTTTATCATTTGCAAGATCATACCTGTCCCCCGCGCGCTCTTTACGGTCATGCTGATGACAGTGTTGCAGTAAGGTGATAAATTGTGCGGATTAAACGAAATGATTAATGTTGCTGATATTTTCTCGCGACTCGTTCCCGCGTGAATTTTGTCATTCCTGATGGTTAGTGTTTCTGTAATCTCATAATTAATAACGACTTCCTGACATGACATCACAATCCTGGCGTGCCCTGCGCGTTAAAAAATATCAATTCTCACTGCGTCTCTTTTTATTCCTTAATTTAGCCTCATCGCTTTTTTCGATGCTGAGTCCAATGCACCACATTTTGGCGATTACCGTCCCGCTGGTGATGATAACCGTCATCAGCGCGGGATTGCTGCTTGGTCACTGGGCGTGGGCAGAGAGAAAAATTAATATTCCGACGATCTCCATATTGTTTGGTTGCCTTTGGGCCTGGCATGTCGCCACCAAAACACCGTTAATGCAGCAGCCTAATTTTAGCTATCTGGTGATTGCCTTATTAAGCGTGCTGTTTGTCGGTGCGATTGCTTTTTCTAATAATATCATCGCTTTTACCCTTCACTCTTTTCCGGTGCTGGTAACCTGTCTGTTACTGAGTGACGGCGATCAGTGGCTGCGGATGATCTACTGCTTTGCGCTGCCGGTTATCGGGATAACCATTCAGAGTGTGATCCAAAAACGCTACGATAACTTCGCCCACGGGCTGATGTACAAACTGCTCGAAGAGCGGCAGACGCTGAACGATCTGAGCATGCTGGACCCCCTTACCGGCCTGTATAACCGCCGCGGCTTGCAAAATCGCCTTGAGACATTACTGTCGCTGGATGCCAGCGGACATTACGTGTTACTGCTCGATATCGACTACTTCAAAGCTTATAACGATCACTACGGCCATATGATGGGCGACCAGGCGCTGATTCAGGTTTCTGCGGCGATACGCAATGCCGTGCGATCAAGAGATATCGTCACGCGCTATGGCGGTGAAGAATTCATGGTGGTGCTGACGTCCACCACGCCGGAGATGGCGCTGGAAACGGCAGAACGCATTCGCCAGCGCGTTTACGACCTGAAAATTTCCCATATGTTTAATCACAGTGTCGCCACCAACGTGACGGTAAGCATCGGGTTAGCGCCCTTGCTCGGCGAAGATATGGAAGGCGCTCTGGAGCAAGCGGACAAAGCGCTGTACGAGGCCAAGCATCTGGGCCGCAACAATATTCTGACCAGCGAGGCGCTGCAAAAGGCCTGAAGAAAAAATTTGAGCAGGGAAAAGCATGAAAAGGGTTGCGATTGCTTTTCTCTATAGTTAGGATTGGCAATCATTATCATTTAGATTTGTATCCAATCTACGCTCATGGCCTATCGCTCTGCACCGATTACTGAGGATCTTATCTGGCGTACTCCGCTCTATGAGCGCGAGCCCGGGCTTGCGGACGCGTTACGCCACACCATTGCAGAGCAGCGCCCTCACCTGTTGGATTTCATCGGTCTCGATGAACCGCATCCGCACCAGGCCATGACGCTCGCCGCCTGGAGCCGCAGCAGCGAATTGACGTCCCTGCTGGCACAGTATTCCGACCATATCTACCGCAACAATCCCGCTCAGGAACGTGAGAATAAACCGCTGCTTTCTCTCTGGGCTCAGTGGTATATCGGCCTGCAGGTGCCACCGCTGATGCTGGCGTTGCTGACCGAAACACGCGCCCTCAGCCTTTCTCCGCAGCATTTTCACGTTGAATTCCATGAAACCGGACGTGCCGCAAAATTCTGGATCGATGTACATCAGGACGCAGACTTGACGCGCCAGTCCTCGCTTGAGCGCATGGAACAACTGGTTATCCAGACCCTGGTGCCCGTCGTCGAGGCGCTGGAAGCGACCGGCGAGATCAACGGTAAACTCATCTGGAGCAACACCGGGTATCTGATCAACTGGTATCTGGGCGAAATGCGAACGTTGCTGGGTGATGAACAGGTGAACGTGCTCCGCCAGCATCTCTTCTTTGCCCAACGCTTCTCTGACGGACGGGATAACCCTTTGTGGCGCACCGTGGTGATGCGTGATGGCGTATTGGTGCGACGTACCTGCTGTCAGCGCTATCGCCTGCCAGAGGTGCAACAGTGCGGTGACTGTACGCTGAAGTAATGACTTCCCCTGAATATCCCTGAATAAAAAAGACCCGGTAACGTCATGCTACCGGGTCTTTTGTTTGGCTAAACGCAGAGGTTACGCCACCTGTTGCGATTCTTGTTCAGTGCGCTGTGCTTCTTCCGCTTCTTGCTCCAGCAGTTGCTTCTCATACACCTTGAAGAACGGGTAATAGATGATAGCGGACACGCAGGCCAGCAGAACAACGAGGATAACTGCCCGGAAATCCCAGCCTAATGCCCATGCAGCACCGACCGGTGCCGGAGCGGTCCAGGGTACGACGGAGATAACGCGTCCGATAAGATCCAGCTTCATAGCCCCCCAGGCCAGCGTGGCATTAACCATCGGTGCCAGCAGGAACGGAATGAAGAACACCGGGTTCATCACAATCGGCGTACCGAAAATAACCGGTTCGTTGATGTTAAAGATACTTGGCACCACACCCAGACGTCCGATTGAACGCAGGTGCGCGGATTTACTGCGCAGATAGCAGAACACCAGCCCCATCGTCGCCCCGGAACCGCCGATGACGATAAAGAAAGTCCAGAACGCTTCCATAAAGATGTGCGGCAGGGGAGCACTCTGCGCCAGCGCCGTCTGGTTCAGACCCAGGTTGGTCAGCCAGAACATTTGCAGCATCCCGGAGACAATCGCCGCCCCGTGAATGCCTGCGAACCACAGCAGGTGACCAATCAACACCGCCAGTAAGATAGCCGGCAGGGAATCCGCCGCCGATACCAGTGGCTTGAAGATGGACATGATGGCCTGCGGGATCAGCATGTCGAACTGGCTCTGGATGAACAGGCTCAACGGATACAGCGTCAGTACCACCACCAGCACCGGAATGAGCAGGTCAAACGAGTTTTTGATCATCGGTGGCACCTGATCGGGCAGGCGAATACCGATGTTATGGGCCTTCAGGAAACGCATCATTTCCACACAGTACACGGCGACCAAAATGGCGGTGAAAATACCGGTCCCGCCCAGGCTGTGCATTGGCAGCGTGCCGTCAGTTTTTGGGGCTGCGACCAGCAGAAATGCCATGATCGAGAGCATTGCGGCCATGAACGGGTCAAGCTGCACGCTCTTTTCGTAATGTCTGCCCAGGTTATAGGCAATCGCTGCACAGATATAAATGGACATAATGCCCATGGTCATATCGAACGGCGTAAGAATACGGCCTTCAAATTGTTTGGCCATGTCCAGCCACGCGCGGGCAAAACCCCAGGTGGTATCCGGAGAGAATGGCGGGTAGGCAAATACCAGCAGGAACGAACCGACAATCATGAACGGCATGGCAGAGATAAAACCATCACGAATTGCCATCACGTGACGCTGGGAGGAAATACGCCCGGCGACAGGACTGACATAGTTTTCTACGAATCGGAATATCAAATTAAACGCAGCATGGTTAGCAGACATAGCAGCTCTCCTGACGGGCTATAGACGTAAGCACAGCAACGGTTAGTGTGCCGCGATGTGCAATCTCGAACTGTGTGTTGACTACCACGCCGGGGGATTGGCCCGTACTACAGCAGATAAAGATACATTTCATACACGGCTCTTATTTTTTTAGCGATACAGAGGAAGTTACGCATTCAGTATTAATCGCCACGACGGACTTCTGCAACCGGTTACTGTAACCGGTTGCAGTGAATGTGAAGGGGATCGAGAAATCCATGAAATGCCGGGAATTCTCATCCTCTTATTTACAGCATCAATCGCTTGTGACAGATTAATTTCGTTTATATCAGGAGAGAACTATGAGTTTGCAAACCGTGCGGCAATTTTTCGCTGACCGTGCCCCCGATATCGAAATTATAGAACTAAATCAGAGCACTGCGACGGTGGCACTGGCCGCTGCGGCACACAATGTTGCGCCGGGACAGATAGCCAAAACGCTGTCCTTGAAGGTAAAAGATGAAGTCATTCTGGTCGTGGCAAAAGGCGATGCACGTCTGGATAACAAAAAGCTGAAATCGGCTTTCGGTGCTAAAGCCAGAATGCTGAGCTGTGATGAAGTGGTGACCTGGACGGGCCATCCGGTCGGTGGCGTCTGCCCGTTTGGCCTTGAAAACCCGCTAACCGTGTATTGCGACGTTTCGTTGAGGGGCTTTGACGAAGTGTTACCGGCAGCCGGAGCAACTCACAGCGCGGTGCGCATCTCCCCGGAACGTTTAGCCGAACTGACAGACGCCACCTGGATTGACGTCTGCCTCTGAAGTTCAGCCGGACGTTCGCCTCAACATCCCGCGCCCATAGACTCTGGCGGCAGATAGCGCAAGACATCTGCTGCACAGAGCAGGCCAGTGTCCGTTCTCACGCCCAACTTATTCATCGCATTAAACTTATGCGTGCGAATCGTTTTCGCGTTGCGAGCCATCTGAACGGCAATCTCAGGAATAGACAACCCTTTGCCCATATAATCGAGAATGGCACGCTCGGTTGGACTCAGCCCTCCGGAGCCGGAACGACAGCTGAGAGTCTTATAGGGTCTGCTTAACGACTCTTTCTGTTGCATTAACGCGTTTAATTGCAGGCGGAGCTTCTCAACCGAAGACGATTTACATAACACCGCGTGCAACGGAATCGGCAGTAAATGATGAATTAGTTTACCCTGCCCTTCATCATCAGCAAGCAACACCCTAACGGCATCAGGCTGTTTTCGCGCGAGATGGGTCAGGAAATAAATACTGTGCTGACGAGATTGTCGGGTCACCGCCACAGAGTAAATCACAATGTCGTAAGGGCGGCGATGCGCACGCCGGGAAAACCAATCCCCACTGTCCTTAAAGGCATCGAGCTGATACGGCGTACCGCTACAGCAGGAAAAGAGCTGGCGCAGGCCCAGCTTCGTCATTAGACAGTTTTCAACGACTGCAACGTGTCTATTTGCGGTGCACTTTTCCATTGTATCGGCTCTCCCCATACAGGTTGGAGATTCAACTCCTTCATTCCCTGAGCGCTATTGAGCCAGGCGTACAGCTCCGCATTACCCCGTAGCATCAGACGGCGCATGGCACTATTTTTCTGTGCACTAATAGTCTTATTACTTTTGCGCAGCAGCATGGCAATTTGGTTTACGCCCCAGCCTTTGGCCAGCAATCGCAATACCTGACGTTCAGAGAGAGATAAAGAGGTTTTAATGCCTGGCGGCAAAAGGAATGCATCGGTTTCGGGCGTGGTAAGCGACGCGCTGATGCGGTTCGCCTCTTTACCCTGATCGCGAATAGCGGCAATAACCTGAGGGAGAGGTTCTGCATCGGAAAGTAATGTGCTTTCCGGGCGTAATAAATACTCAACGGCCAGCGCGTAATTCGCCTGGCTGACCATAAATATCCAACGCACCTCTTTATGCTGCGTCATTAATGAATAATATTGCTCACAAAGCGCTTTACCGTGCGAACGCTCGCCAAAGAGATCGCAAACAATCAGATTGGCACGGCGCAACTCCAGAAGCGTGAGTTCATCGACACTTTGATGACAGCTTATCTCATAGTCTGGAAAATTATCCGTCATGACAGCCATCAGACCAGCGCGAACAATGGGGATACTACTGATTATCACGCCACACTTTTTTAATCCCGCGAGCATAACACGTCCCTTTTATGATGCAGATTATATTGCAGAATCATTCATGTATGTTATATATATCATTTAACAATTCATGATTTGAATTATTCCGAGCCCTTTTCCTTTCATTTAAACCGCGAGAGGAGTGTTCGCAATTATCGATGAGGGGCAATTAACGCATAAAATAACCTTTTCAGAATAACATAATCAAAATAAATACGCCAAGTGCTCGTCGGGATATATCCTTGTTAATTAATACAGCTTAATATATAAGTTAGATATGTTTAATATCATTCATTTTTTGTCTGAATAATTTTGGCGGAAGGCCAGCGTAGCGACGAAAAAAACGCGAAAAATAGGTCGCATCGCTAAAACCTAAATAATCAGAGAGTTGTGTTATCGATATACTGGTGTATTGCAGGCTGCGTTTTGCCTCAAGCATTAAGCGTTGATGTAACACATTCAGCGCACTACAGTTGTGAAACTCCCGGCATAAATAATTTAAATGCGTCACCGACAGCCCTACGGCGTGTGCATATTCGGACATCTGAAGATGCTCACGATAGTGGCTTTCGATCAGTCTGGCAAACTGCTGCATCACCGCCCGGCGTCGCTCAGTCCGGCCTTCTGCTGGCGTCACGTACTGACATTGACGATTGATCCATACCAACAATGCGCTGAGCATGGCATGCAGCATCAATTCTCGGGCATCATTGTTCTGCTGGTACTCCTCCAGCAGCGTGGAAAACAAGGTACGGATATGCGCCCGGGACCCCTTGACGCTGACGCAATGCGGTTGGTTGAGTACCGCAAGCTGACGACCAAACTGATTTTCGAAGCGGCTGAGCAGCGGGAGTGCGAGCGACAACACATACCCCTGAGTACCGGGTGAAAACCGAAAGCCGTGTACGCACAGCGAGGGCACCACCTGAATAGAGGCCTCTTTCACCACCCGCGTTTCACCTTCGATTTCGATCCAGGCCTCCCCTTTGTGCAGATACAACAGCTGCACCAATTCCACATGCTGATGCACACGAATATGCCACTCATACAGGCTGCTGCGCTGATGAATGGACTCACAGTGCAGCAGCTCCGGCGTCGGCCAGTCGCGCTGCTCGCCGTACAGTTTAAACACGGGAATTGAACTGTGCTGCACCATAACCTCTCCTGCAAAGGGTAAATTAACGGACGGTTTCGTAGGGCAGGCCCACGTAGTTTTCGGCGATGGTCGTAAGCCCTGCCCGTGAACCTAAATAGTAGCGGCGATCGGCCTCCTGCATTTTCCGGTCGAACGGGCTCTTATCCTGAAAATCGTGCAGCAGATGGGTCATAAACCAGCTAAAACGTTCGCCCTTCCACACCCGATTCAGGGCAAACGACGAGTAGCTGGCAAGCAAGTCTTCACGCCCGTGGTGGTAAAACTGACAGAGTACCTTCCAGAGATAGTTCACATCGGAGGCGGCAAGATTGAGCCCTTTGGCCCCGGTAGGGGGAACGATATGCGCCGCGTCCCCGACTAAAAACAGCCTGCCATACTGCATCGGCTCGACCACATAACTGCGCAGTGGGGCGATGCTCTTTTCCAGTGAGTGACCAGTCACTAACTTATTCGCCAATTCTGACGGTAGGCGGCATTTCAGCTCCTGCCAGAAGCGTTCGTCGCTCCACGCCTCAACGTTATCGGTAAGCGGCACCTGCAAATAGTAGCGGCTTCTGGTTAGTGAGCGCTGACTACACAAAACAAATCCGCGTTCATGATGCGCGTAGATAAGCTCCGGATTGACCGGCGGGGTATCGGCCAACAGCCCCAGCCAGCCAAAAGGCCAGACGCTTTCATATTCCCGCAGGACCGATTTCGGGATGGCCTGACGCGAAACCCCGTGAAAACCATCGCACCCGGCAATGAAATCGCACTGAAGCCGACATGCTTCTCCGTCTTTCTCAAAGGTCACCGCGGGTTTATCCGTCTTCATGTCATGGAGCTGCACGTTGCTCACGCCGTAGATAATCGTTGCCCCGCTGCTGGCACGGGCTTCCATCAGGTCCCGGGTCACTTCGGTCTGGCCGTATACCATCACGCTTTTACCTTCCGTCAGTTCGCTGAGCGGAACCGGAATACGCACCCCATCAAACAGAAACTCCACCCCGTGATGCACCAGGCCTTCGGCATCCATACGCCGGGAGACGCCCGCCTCGCGCAGCAGGCTGACGGTGCCGCTTTCCAGGATCCCCGCCCGAATACGGCCCAGAACGTATTCCGGCGTCTGGCGCTCGAGAACTACCGTGGCGATTCCGGCGTTGTGTAACAGCTGACCCAGCAACAGCCCTGACGGCCCTGCGCCAATAATAGCGACCTGCGTTTTCATGGTTTCGCTCCCGATGGTTAATTATTTGTTTATTTTTTGTATCTATAAAGTGTCTTATTGCATTTTTGATAACCCGGCGCGGAAAAAGAAGGGCATAAATCGTGCAAAACCTGCACTTTTGAACGATCTTGCAAAACTGTGGCACAGTTCAAAAAATGCACGTTGTCAGGCCACCTTGTGCGCAATGTTTGATCTCGTCAGGCCATGCCAGGCAAGGGCTTCAGGTAAAACAGGGCATGGGTAAGGGTATTGATGTGTGAAGACCGGATGGATATGGACGCAAATCAAGCAGAGCAACGAACCGTCACGCGGTTATGCATTCAGTGCGCCCTGCTGCTGCTGCAACACGGAGCCGAAAGCGCGCTGGTGGACGAGCTCTCCACCCGTCTGGGCTTAGCGCTTGGGATGGACGGCGTGGAGAGCGCCATTTCCTCCAACGCCATTGTGTTAACCACCCTAAAAGAGGGTCAATGCCTGACCACGACCCGCAAGAACAACGATCGCGGGATCAACATGCACGTGGTGACCGAGGTGCAGCACATCGTCATCATGGCTGAACACAAATTGCTGGATGCGAAAGACGCCGAGAAACGTTTTACGCAAATAAAACCGCTGCGCTATCCGCGCTGGCTGGTGGTGACCATGGTGGGGCTCTCCTGCGCCTGTTTTTGTAAGCTCAATAAAGGCGGGTGGGATGGCGCATTTGTGACGCTGTGCGCCAGTACGATTGCCATGTACATTCGCCAGTTACTCACCCATCGTTCGCTGCACCCACAAATCAATTTCTGCATCACCGCCTTTGTCGCCACCACCGTCTCCGGGCTGATGCTGCGCCTGCCCGCCTTCCAACAAACCTCAACGGTCGCGATGGCCGCCAGCGTCCTGCTGCTGGTGCCGGGCTTTCCGCTGATTAACGCCGTCGCCGATATGTTCAAAGGTCATATCAATACCGGGCTCGCCCGCTGGGCCATCGCCAGCCTGTTAACCCTGGCGACCTGCATTGGTGTGGTAATGGCGATGACGTTATGGGGGCTGCGCGGATGGGCATAATCGATTTCCTGCAGGCGTTGCTCCAGGACCTTATACTGTCGGCAATCCCCGCCGTCGGCTTTGCCATGGTGTTTAATGTCCCGCAACGGGCGCTTCGCTGGTGTGCGCTGCTCGGGGCCGTCGGCCACAGCTCGCGGATGGTGATGATGATGGCCGGAATGAACATCGAGTGGTCGACGTTTATTGCCTCCATGCTGGTCGGCAGCATTGGGATCCAATGGTCACGCTGGTATCTGGCGCACCCCAAAATTTTTACCGTCGCCGCCGTTATACCGATGTTTCCCGGCATATCAGCCTATACCGCGATGATCTCGGCAGTGAAAATCAGCCACGTCGGCTACAGCGACGCGCTGATGATGACCCTGCTGGAGAATTTCCTCAAAGCCACCTCGATTGTGGGCGCCCTGTCGGTCGGGTTATCGATCCCCGGCCTGTGGCTGTACCGCAAACGCCCCCGCGTCTGAGCCGCGCGCCGGGCATCTCCTCCTGCACGCGGGTCTGTGCTACTATCTGCCCATGTTATACGTCTCATCGTTTTGCTTGAGTAATCACCATGTCTTCCAGAATTCTGACGTCCAGCGTCATCGGGATTGATGCGTTTCTGCACGATCCGGATGGCGTATTAAACAAAGCCGATAACGGTGCCGTGGCGGTGTTTGCCAATAACGCTCCGGCGTTTTATGCGATTGCGCCTGCGCGTCTGGAGCAGTTGCTGGAGCTTGAAGCGAAGCTCGCCCGTCCGGGCAGCGATGTCACGCTGGATGGGCAGTTCTTCGATGAGCCACAGGCCGTGCCTGTGGCGGTGCCGATGGGGAAATTCGCCATGTACCCCGACTGGCAGCCAGATGCGGATTTCCAGCGCATGGCCGCCCTGTGGGGTATCGCGCTCACCCAGCCCGCCACGCCGGAAGAACTGGCTTCCTTTACCGCTTACTGGCAGGCGGAAGGCAAAGTATTTCACCACGTACAGTGGCAGCAGAAACTGGCGCGCAGCCTGCAAATTGGCCGGGCCAGTAACGGCGGACAGCCGAGACGCGATCTCAACACGCTCTCCGAGCCTGATAATCAAATTCCCCCGGGTTTTCGAGGTTAATGATGAAAAATGTTGGTGATCTGATGCAGCGCCTGCAAAAAATGATGCCGAAACACGTCGAACCGGCCTTTAAAACAGGCGAAGAACTGCTGGCCTGGCAAAAGGAACAGGGACAGCTGCGCTCTGCCGCGCTGGAACGTGAAAACCGGGCGATGAAAATGCAGCGTACCTTTAACCGCTCCGGCATTCGTCCGCTGCACCAGAACTGTTCGTTTGATAACTACCGCGTGGAGTGCGACGGGCAGATGAACGCCCTGTCGAAAGCGCGTCAGTACGTTGATGAGTTTGATGGCAACATCGCAAGCTTCATCTTTTCCGGCAAGCCGGGCACCGGTAAAAACCACCTGGCGGCAGCCATCTGCAACGAACTGCTGCTGCGCGGAAAATCGGTGCTAATCATCACCGTGGCCGACATCATGTCCGCCATGAAAGATACCTTTACCAACCGCGAAACCACTGAAGAACAACTGCTCAACGACCTGAGCAACGTGGACCTGCTGGTGATCGACGAGATTGGCGTCCAGACCGAATCGCGCTACGAGAAAGTGATCATCAACCAGATTGTTGACCGCCGTTCGTCGTCTAAACGCCCGACCGGGATGCTCACCAACAGCAACATGGAAGACATGAACAAGCTGTTGGGCGAACGCGTGATGGACAGGATGCGCCTGGGTAACAGCCTGTGGGTGATCTTCAACTGGGACAGCTACCGCAGCCGCGTCACCGGCAAAGAGTATTGAGACCATTCCGAACTCTGCCAGCGCTATACTGGCGGAGTTTCTGCCAACTGAGTCGAACCTATGAAAACAGCTAAACGCCTTCTTTGCACCGTCGCGCTAACCAGCGCACTGCTTTCCACCAGCACTTTTGCTATTTCTCTTAGCGACACCCTTTCCAGCGCTGCCAGCGAATTGAGCGGCTCAACGTCTTCGCAGGGCGGGACCTCACTCTCGTCATTAACCAGCCTGCTGAACGGCAGCGGTAAAGCGCTGAGCGCTGACAACATGAACAACGCCGCGGGTATCCTCAGCTACTGTGCTAACCAGAAGCTGACCTCCGTGACCAGCGCCGACAACGTTAAAAATCAGGTGCTGGATAAACTGGGCCTCGACACCGCCACCGAGCAGAAAGCGGATACCAACTATATGGACGGTATTCAGGGTCTGCTGAATGCGCAGAATGGCCAACAGCTGAACCTCAGCACGCTGGGCGATTCCGAGTTAGGAAAACAAGTTAAAACCAAGGCTTGCGATCTGGTACTCAAACAAGGCACAAAATTCATCTCTTAATCCCGCCTCAGAACCCGCCCACACAGGATGTGAGCGGGTTAAAAAAACCGCATATCTAAACCAAATCTGTATCCACGCACAATTTAATGACGCTACAATTGCAGCAATATTGCACTGCAATTACAGTGTAGGGCCAAAAATTGTGGCTGGTCAGCGGATGACCAGTGTGACTGAGGATGTGCTGTGTCCGAGCTTGTCTCTATTGCTCTGTTTCTCGCTTCTGTGGTGATTTATGCATGGAAAGCGGGGCGTAATACCTGGTGGTTTGCTTCCATCCTGACGGTGCTCGGCCTTTTTGTGGTCCTGAACCTGACGCTCTACGCCAGTAACTATTTCACCGGCGACGGCATCAACGACGCGGTGCTCTACACCCTCACCAACAGTCTGACCGGTGCGGGCGTTGGCAAATACATTCTTCCCGGCGTGGGCCTGGTGCTGGCGCTGATCCTGGTTTTCGGTGGGCTCGGCTGGGTACTGCGCCGTCGTCGCCATCATCCTCATCATTTGGGTTACAGCGTGCTGGCGCTGGGGCTGGCACTCGCCTCGGTGGACGCCAGCCCGGCGTTTCGCCAGATAACCGAGCTGGTGAAATCCCAGTCCCGCGACGGCGATCCGGATTTTGCGGCCTATTACAAAGAGCCGGCGAAAAGCATCCCCAACCCGAAGCTGAACCTGGTGTATATCTACGGTGAAAGCCTCGAGCGGACCTATTTTGATAACAATGCCTTCCCGAACCTGACCCCGGAACTGGGCAAGCTAAAAGACGAAAGCATTGATTTCAGCCATACAATGCAACTGCCGGGCACCGACTACACCATCGCCGGGATGGTCGCCTCGCAGTGCGGCATTCCGCTGTTCGCGCCGTTTGAAGGCAACGCTTCGGCCTCGGTATCGAGCTTCTTCCCGCAGAACATTTGCCTTGGCGATATCCTGAAAAACTCCGGCTACCAGAACTACTTTATGCAGGGTGCTAACCTGCGTTTCGCCGGGAAAGACGTGTTCCTGCAATCGCACGGCTTTGATCACCTGTACGGCGCGGAAGAGTTGAAAACGACCGTCGCAGACCCGACCTACCGTAACGACTGGGGTTTCTACGACGATACCGTGCTTGATGAAGTATGGAAAAAGTACCAGGAACTCTCCCAATCGGGCCAGCGTTTCTCGCTGTTTACCCTGACCGTCGACACGCATCATCCGGACGGCTTTATCTCGCGGACCTGCGACCGTAAAAAGTATGATATCGGCGGTAAAACCAACCAGTCATTCAGCGCGGTCACCTGTAGCCAGGAGCACGTGGCGGCACTTATCGAAAAAATCAAAGCCTCGCCGTACTTTAAAGACACGGTTATCGTGGTCTCTTCAGACCATCTGGCGATGAAAAATACCGCCTGGGATTACCTCAACAAACAGGATCGCAGCAATCTGTTCTTCGTTATTCGCGGCGACCAGCCGCAGCAGGAAGTGATGGGCGTAAAGCGCAGCACCCTGGATAACGGCGCTACGGTGCTCGATATTCTCGGCGGCGACAACTTTATCGGCCTCGGTCGCAGCAGCCTTTCCGGGCAGTCGCTGGCGGAAGTGTTCCTCAACATGAAAGAGAAAGTGCTGGCGTGGAAGCCGGATATCATTCGTCTGTGGAACTTCCCGAAATCTATCAAGGATTTCACTATCGACGAGAAGAAAGGGATGATCGCCTTCTCCGGGTCGCACTTCCGCCTGCCGCTGCTGCTGCGCGTGTCGGACAACCGCGTCGAGCCGCTGCCGGAAAGTGAATACTCCGCCCCACTGCGTTACCAACTGGCGGATTTCGCCCCGCGCGACAACTTCATGTGGATAGATCGCTGCTACAAAATGGCCCAGCTGTGGGCGCCGGAACTGGCGCTGTCGACCGACTGGTGCGTGTCGCAGGGTCAGCTTGGCGGCCAGCAAACCGTGCAGCATGTCGATAAAGCGCAGTGGAAAGGCAAAGCCGCGTTCAAAGATACCCTCGTCGATATGGAGCGTTATAAAGGCAACGTCGATACCCTGAAAATTGTCGACAACGACATTCGCTACAAGGCCGACAGCTTCATCTTTAACGTCGCCGGGGCACCGGAAGAGGTCAAACAGTTCAGCGGCATTTCACGCCCGGAAACCTGGGGCCGCTGGTCTAACGCGCAGCTCGCCAATGAAGTGAAAATTGAATACAAAGATCCGCTGCCGCAGAAATTCGACCTGGTGATCACCGCCAAAGCTTTTGGTCCGAATGCTAACAAGCCGATTCCGGTCCGCGTCGGCAACAGCGAGCAGACGCTGACTCTCGGCAATGAGGTCACCACCACCACACTGCATTTCGACAACCCGACCAGCAGCAATCTGCTGACCATCGTGCCGCCGGACCCGCAGACCACCAACGAGGGCAACATTCTCGGTCACTCACCGCGTCAGCTGGGGATTGGAATGGTGGAAATCAAAGTGGTGAAATCAGAAGGTTAAGATGTTGTAGAGTAAGATGTTCCAGGCCCGGCAGACCGCCGGGCCTTTGCTTATCAGAAGGTTTCCCAGTTCTCACCGTTTTCAGTGGCCGCAGATTTACGCAGCGTCTGAACCGGAGCACTGGATTTCGGGGCGGATGCATCACGCTTCGCCGCCATCTGCGACTGCTGAATACGGAACACCGCCACCGCCTGCGTCAAACGGCTGGCCTGCTCTTCGAGAGCGGCTGCCGCAGACGCGGATTCCTCTACCAGCGAGGCGTTCTGCTGGGTCACACGATCCATCTCGGCGACGGCCAGACCGACCTGGTCAATACCGCGACTCTGCTCGTCAGACGCCGAGGCGATTTCACCCATGATATCGGTCACGCGAGTCACCGCATTGACGATTTCATCCATGGTTTCGCCTGCGCTTTCCACCAGCGTAGAACCGATATCGACGCGGCTGACCGAGTCTTCAATCAGGCTCTTAATTTCACGGGCAGCCTGGGCGCTGCGCTGCGCCAGGTTACGGACTTCACCGGCAACGACCGCAAACCCGCGCCCCTGCTCACCCGCACGGGCAGCTTCAACCGCGGCGTTCAGCGCCAAAATGTTGGTCTGGAAGGCAATACCGTCGATAACGCTGATGATATCGGCAATTTTCTGCGAACTGCTGGTAATGTCGCGCATCGTCTGCACCACGTTATCCACTACTTTGCCGCCCTTCTGCGCAGTTTCTGACGCACTCAGCGCCAGATGGCTCGCCTGACGGGCGTTTTCGGCGTTCTGTTTCACCGTCGCGGTCAGCTCTTCCATACTGGCGGCAGTTTCTTCCAGGGAAGCGGCCTGCTGCTCGGTACGGGATGAGAGATCGTTGTTGCCCATCGCAATCTCGCTGGCACCGCTGTAAATCGCGTCCGCGCCGTTACGCACTTCGCCCACGGTACGCACCAGTTCGCTCTGCATATGGCGCAGGGAATCGGCCAACTGGCCCATTTCGTTGCTGCCGTGCACATCGATAGGCTTAACCAGATCGCCCCCGGCGATATGACGAATGCTGTCGATCACACGCGTCAGCGGCTGGATCAACGTTTTGTGGATCCCAAGCCAGACCACCACGATCACCGCCAGTACCGCCACCAGCACACTGACCAATACCCAAATCGCCTGGTGGTAAGAGCTGTTGTTATCTTCCACCGCCAGCTCATACAGATGATCGTTTTGCTGGAAGTAGTTCACGTAGGCTTTCTCAAAACCATCCTGATAGCCCTGAGTCGGCTGATCGAAGAAGTCGTTGATCTTGCCCGCGCCGAGCAGCTGGATAAGCTCCGCCAGCGCACCGTGATAGATGTCGTAGTTGCGTTTGATCTCCAGTGCCGAGGCTTCACTCTGGCGTGGATCGCGCGGCAGGGCTTCATATTCCGTCCAGCGCTTCTCCGCGTCAGCCAGTGATTTGCTGGCGATCTGCATCAAATCCGCCACCGTCGCCCCACTGCCGATATTGTTTTGATCCATCATGTAACGGATCCCGGCCCGGTTGAGGGTGTTACGGGTTTGCAGCAAGGAGACCCAACTGCCATTCAGCGTGGCCTGCTGCTGGCGGATAGTTTGCAGGACGGTGAAGTTTTCTTTGTCGTGCTTCAACGCGTTGAAGAACAGACCGCCGGATGTCAGTTGCAAAAGGCCAAATATGACCAAAACCAGCACGAGGCTGGTGACAATTTTTATGCGATTTAACATTTTTTCTTTTCCAGTGGGAAGTTAACCGTTTATTCGGCCTGGAAACGAAAAACTTTAAGAAAATTCGCATGCGATCACACGAAAAAACCCTATTTTCATTTGCGCTATCCCCATATTACGTCTACAAGCGCGCAGTTCAGCGTTCGGCAGCATTTTGTGGTACAAAGTACCAATCTTATTAAATTTTTTGGTACTGCGTATGGCCTGGACAATCGACATCATCTCCTGCATCACCGACCGCTTTATGTCCCTGACCGCCACGGAAAAGCGCATCGCCCAGTTTATTCTTGACGATGTTGCCAGCGCCGCCGAATTACCGATCGCCGAACTGGCGCGTTTGACGCACACCAGCCAGGCCTCGGTCACCCGTTTTGCCCGGGCGCTCGGCTGCAAAGACGTGCGTGAACTGAAGCTGAAACTGGCGCAGTCTTTGGCGGTTGGGCAGCGCTTTATTCTTGATGTGCCGGACTTAGAGGGCGTACAGGGGATTTACGAGTCGATAATCAGCGTGCTGGAAACCAACCGTCGCGCGCTCGACGTCACGGCCCTTAACCAGGCGGTGAGCTGGCTAAGCAACGCCCGGCAGATCCTGGCAGTCGGTATGGGCGGCGGATCGACAATTTGCGCTCAGGAAATGCAGTATCGCCTGTTTCGCCTCGGCCTGCCGGTGGTGAGCCAGAATGACGGTCTGCTGGTACGGATGATGTGCTCCTCCGTCGCCCCGCAGGATGTGGTGGTGGCGCTGTCACTGGGTGGCTTTACCCCGGAAATCTGCGAAAGCGCGGCGATTGCTCGCCAGTATGGCGCCAAGGTGATCGCCATTACGCCGGAAGACACCCCGCTGGCCAAACTGGCCGATTTGGTGCTGCCGCTGCTGGTGCGCGAAAACGACTACATCTTTAAGCCGAGTACCTCGCGTTACGCGATGCTGGCGATGGTCGACGTGCTGGCCACCGAACTGGCAATGGCCAACAAGGCGCAGGCCAAAGACCGGATGCGCCGAATCAAGCTGGTGCTGGACAGCCATCGCGGCGGCGTTGACCGCCAGCCGCTGGGCGATTAATGCCCGGGGGCGTGGGCCGCATGCCAGGCCTGCATAAACCGTCTGGCCTGCACACGCGTCTGGGCCACATTTTGCCCGGCGCGATACAGGTCGCTGCCCAACCCTGCGCCCGCGCACCCTGCCGCCAGATAGTCGGCCAAGTTGTCGGGAGTGATGCCTCCCACCGCCAGCACCGGCACGTCAGGCGGTAACACCGCCTTCAATGCCGCAATGTAGGCCGGACCGAATGCCGACGACGGGAAAATTTTCAGCCACTGCGCCCCGGCCTCCAAAGCGGTAAACGCTTCAGTGGCAGTGGCACACCCCGCACAGACCAGCATCCCGTTGTCGACCGCGTGACGAATCACCGTCGGCTGCGTATTCGGGGTGACCACCAGTCTGGCCCGAGCCTCCGCCAGCGTCGTCACCTGCGCCACGGTCAGCACCGTGCCTGCCCCTATCATCGCCTGCTCGCCAAATTGCGCCACCGCCTGCGGGATGCTGAGCTGCCAGTCAGGTGAGTTGAGCGGGATCTCGATATAGCGAAAGCCTTCCTCGATCAGCACCCCAATATGATCGGCGGCCTCCTGCGGCGTAACTCCGCGCAGGATCGCCACCAGCTTAATATCGTGCATCATTGATCCTCCTGATCCCTTCTAAGAACGCCGTTTGCGCGGCGCATTCCACCACCGTGATATTGAGACAAGCGAAGGCCTGCCGATAAAGCGGGGTAAGAACCTCACTGGCCACCAGAGTCACCTGCTGCGGCTGATACTGACGGCTGAGCGTCGCCACTTCCGCGCCGATTAACAGCCCCGACAACGCATCATTGACCGACGTTTTCGCCAACGCGCCCAGCACCCAGGCCGCGCGGGTGGCGAACAGTCGATTGACCAGCGAAGGCGTAGTCATCCCCGTTTCCAGCCCATGGCGGAACGCCGCATCATCACGCACCTGGTTGGGTAGCCCTTTGCCAATCAGCGAATGCTGCATCAGCACGTGGTGCAGTTCCCCGGTCATCGCGGTGTCAAACCGTGTTACCTGCCCATCTTCAACGCTGACCCACTTACTGTGGGTGCCGGGCATCACGTAGCAATGGGCCGGTGCCAACTGCACCGCCCCACGCAGCTGGGTTTCTTCCCCGCGCATCACGTTGTATTCACCGTCCAAATCCTGCTTCAGGCCGGGCACAATCCAGACGTTGTCAGCCACCTCGCACAGCCGCTCGCCGAGGTGATTCAGCGACAGGGGGCACGGTAAATAGTCCACCGCTCGCCAGCCCGCATCACTGCCAATCATTCCGGCCATCACCACCGGCAGCGCGCTGCCCTTACGCCACGGCGCAATGTGGCGGGTGAACACGTCGGGGGCTTCCCCTGGGGCGATTTGCGTCACGCCGCAGGGCAGATTCAGGGTGTTGATGCACTGACCATGCTCAATATGCCAGGCGCGCAGATGGGTCGAACCCCAGTCGACGGCTATATAGGTCTGCATCTTTAACTCTCCGTCGCTTTACGTTTGCCAATCGGCAGCGGCGGCGCTGCGGGCTGGCTTTCACGTTCGGCTGTAATCATCGCCAACGCCTCTTCGCGACTCACGCGGCTGGCAGGCGTCACCAGCGTCACGCCGACGCCTGCCATCAGGCTGGTCAGCACCGACGGCAGACACGGGTTGCCCCAAAACGCCATCCAGCTGCTGTCCATCAGCACCACCAGTGACGCGCCCGCGCCTCCGGCCAGCGCTGCGACGGCCCCCTGCCAGTTGAAGCGCGTCCAGAAACGGCCCAGCATTGAGCAGATAAACATCCCGGACATGATCATTGAGATCATCTTGGTGATGTAGCTAATGATGTCGTTGGAGGTCAGGGCAAACACCAACGCCAGGGCAATCACCAGCACCAGGAAATAGCGCGAAGTGCGGATCGCCTTTTCCGGCGCGGGCATATGACCAGTCACAAGGGTGTAGAGGTCACGTAGCATGATCGACACTGCGGCAATCGCATCCGAACTGCCCGACGACATGTTGGCCGACATCCCGGCAATCAACACCGCCATCGCCAGCACCGGGGGCAGAACCTGGGTGGCAAACAGGAAGGCGAACCCGCTGTTTTCCAGTTGGGGATTCATGGTCCAGACCGCCATCCCGATAATGGCAGGCAGGAATGAAAACATCAGGTACAGCAGGCCGGTGATGGTAAAGGACTGGCGAACCGATGAGACGGTTTTCGCCGAATAGATCCGCTGTCGATAAGAGGGCGTCGCCAGCACGCCGACGGCAATCACCAGCGCCAGCGAGAAAGCGGGCAGCACGCCGAGTTTATCGACCGCAAACAGGCTTTGCGCCGCCGGGTCGACCGCCTGCTGAATATGGCTCCAGCCGCCCACGTGATGCACCGCCAGCACCGCCATCAGAATAAAACCGACGAACAGCACAATAGACTGAATAGTATCTATCCATACCACCGCGGAATAACCGCCAATCCCGACATAAACAATAAAGGCGAAGGCGATAATCACTTTGGCGACGTTAATATCAATCCCGCTGGCCCATGCGAGATATAATCCGCCCCCCAATATATGGGCACCCAGCCAGCCAATTGAGGCAATAAATATCAGCACCGCCACCAGATTTTTTATTA
This sequence comes from Scandinavium sp. M-37, assembly GCF_043558715.1. Taxonomy (NCBI): domain Bacteria; kingdom Pseudomonadati; phylum Pseudomonadota; class Gammaproteobacteria; order Enterobacterales; family Enterobacteriaceae; genus Scandinavium; species Scandinavium sp. M-37. The sequence continues at coordinate 45,930 of NZ_JBIGIN010000002.1, read as the reverse complement.
TCTTGCTGCCGCCGGTGTAATAACACATTTCCTCGCTCATGGTCATAAAGCGCATTTTACGCACGGGCGCAAATAGCCACGCTACCAGCAGGATCCCGACCGCCCCGCCCAAACCGTACAGCATTCCGGCCCAGCCGTTGGTATACCCAAAGCCCACCGCGCCTACGCTGGAGCCGGTCCCCACCATGGTGCCGACCGTTGAGCCCAGCGTGAGGATCATCGGCAGCGAGCGTCCGCCCAGCAGAAAATCGTCGCCGGTTTTTTGCTTGCGGGAAACATACCAGCCGAGCGTAATCATCGCGCAGGCATAAAGGGCGAACCAAAGCAGAAATGACATATTATTCATAACTCACGTCCCAATATTATGTATTAACGTGAAGGGTTACCTGAAAAAAGGCGTACAGAAGCCAGTCGTCCCTCAGATAAAAGAGATTCCAGGTAGCATTCAGAAAATGTACCGCATAACCATTTTTATATTTTATTCAGCCCCCTTATTACGGGGGCCATTTACTTAAATCCGGGAGGCGTTATAGCAGGTCACATCCACTTCCACTTTGCAGTCGACCACAAGATCTGCCACGCAACAAATACGCGCCGGTGGGTTGGCGCCGAAGAACTCACGGAATACCTTGTTAAACGACTGGAAATAGCGGGAATCGGTGAGGATCACTTTGACGTGCACCACGTCAGCCAGGGTGTAGCCCGCTTCAGTCATGATATCGACGCAGTTCTGAATCGCCAGTCGGGACTGATCGACGATGCCGCCTTCCACTACTTCGCCGTCTTTCATCGGCGTCTGACCGGACACATACAGCCAGCCACCGGCTTCCACCGCCCGGGCGAACGGCAGATGCTGTCCTCCGGTGCCGGTTCCGCCTTCCACGCCGTAACGTTTAATGCTCATACACGCTCCTTATTGCTGTCCTGACGCCGCAGGAATCGCCCTGCCCGTCCGATAATACGTTTATCACTACCATAACTCATTACGCCGTTGACCATCACCGCCTCGATACCCTCCGCCGGTTGTTTCGGGTCGGAGAAGCTCGCCACGTCGCGCACCGTTTGCGGGTCAAACAGGACCAGATCGGCGTAGTAACCCACTTTCACCAGCCCGCGCTGCGCCAGCTGAAAACGCGCGGCCGACATTCCGGTCATCTTGTGCACCGCCTGCGTCAGCGGGAACAGCTGTTCATCGCGGCAGTAATGGCCGAGCACGCGCGGGAACGCGCCCCACAGACGCGGGTGCGGCATCGGATCATTGGGTAAACCGTCGGAACCGATCATCGTCACCGGATAGCGCATGACCCGCCGCACGTCCTGTTCGTCCATGTTGTAATAAATGGCCCCCGCTGGCATCAGACGTTGGCCCGCCTCGTGCAGCGTCATCTGCCAGCCATCAGCAATCTGTTGCAGCGTCTGCCCGGCAATCTCCGGGTGCGGCTCAGACCAGGTAATCACAATGTCGAACTCATCGGTTATCTGTTTCATGTCCAGCGTCGAGGAGCTGGCCGAATAAGGGTAGCAGTCGCAGGAGATGTCCTGGTGCTGACGCATCTGGTCAAAGAATGCCAGAGTCTCCTTCGTCCGCCCCCAGTTTTTCGCCCCGGCGCATTTGTGGTGCGAAACCACCACCGGCACCTTGCCGTGGCGACCGATGCGGAACGCTTCGTCGAGCGCCTCCAGAATCGGCTCAAACTCAGAGCGCAAATGGGTGGTGTAAATCCCCTTCTCCGCCGCCAGTTCCTCCGCCAACGCCATCACCTCTTCGGTCGATGCCTGATGGGCGCTGGCGTAGGCCAGGCCGGTGCTCAGTCCGAGCGCGCCCTGCTTTAAGGCCTCGCGCAGCTGTTCACGCATGGCGCTAATTTCCTGTTCGGTCGCGGTGCGGAACAGGTCGTCCATATGGTTATTGCGCAGGGCGGTGTGACCAATCAGCGTGCCAACGTTCACCGCCGGGCGGGCCTGTTCCACCGCGTGGGCATAAGCTTCCACGGTCGGGTAGATAAACTGCGGCTTTTCGCCCAGCAGGTTCATCGGGTCTGGCACTTCACCTTTCATCGTCGCCGTGGCGGCGCTGATCCCGCAGTTGCCGACAATCACCGTGGTAATGCCCTGGCTGATTTTCGGCAGGTACTCCGGAATGCGGATGACGTTGATGTCATCGTGGGTATGCACGTCGATAAAACCCGGCGACAGTACCCGACCTTCGCCCTCGACCACCTGGGCCGCCTCGACCTCCAGACTTGGGGCAATCGCCACAATCCGCTCGTCCGTGACCGCCACATCGGCGCGGTATTGCGGGCCACCGCTCCCGTCCACCACGGTGACATTTTTAAACAGCCAGTCCACCTTCATATCGCCTCACTTTGATTCTGTTCTGCGGATAAGTTAACCATTTACAAGCCGCCAAAACAGTGAAAAACTACGCAAAGAAGTCATTAAAAGATGATACTTTTATTCATAAAAAGCAGATAAAACATAAAATACATTATTATTTCATGAGCTTATAACTGATATCAAAACATCACATCTTGCCTACCCGATAAGGAACGTGAAATGAAATACCACTCCGATACGGTTGTCCCCCACAAATCCGCGATCCTCTATTCCCCTGCCAACGTGCTGGCAGAAGACGTGTGCTTGCCTGCGGCAGTCATAAAAAAATCGGCCCTGGAAAACAATATTCAATGGATGCAGCGCTATGCCGACGCGCGCGGCGTATCGCTGGCTCCGCATGGCAAAACCACCATGACCCCGTGGATTTTTCAGGCCCAGCAGGCCGCAGGCGCGTGGGCGATTGGTGTGGGCAGCGCCTGGCAGGCCAGTGCGGCACTGGCCAGCGGCGTGAAGCGCGTGCTGATGGTCAATCAACTGGTCGGCAAAGCCAACATGCAGGTGGTGGCGCAGCTAAAACAGCACTATCGCGACACCGATTTTATCTGCTGCGTTGACAGCGAAGCGAATGCCAACACCCTGTCTGCCTTCTTCGCCGCGCAGGATCAGGTGCTGGATGTGATGGTGGAACTGGGCGTACCCGGCGGACGCTGCGGTTGTCGCACCACCGAACAAGGGCTGGCGCTGGCGCAGATCGTTGCCGACCTGCCCGGCCTGCGTCTGCGCGGGCTGGAGCTGTACGAAGGCGTGCTGCACGGTGAAAACCCGCAGCCGTTAGTCGAAGCCCTGCTGCGCGATGCCGCAGCGCTGGCCTGTGACATGGCCCGCTATGTCGACGGGGAGTTCATCCTCACCGGGGCGGGCAGCGTCTGGTATGACGTGGTGTGCAGCGTCTGGCTGGCGGCGCAAAAACCACCGCAGTGCCGGGTTGTTATCCGTCCAGGGTGTTACATCACCCACGATGCCGGGATTTATGACGAGGCCCAGCAGCAGCTGAAAGCCCGCGACCGCGTAGCCTGCGATCTCGGGGGGGACCTCAGTTCTGCCCTGGAGCTGGTGGCGATGGTGCAATCGGTGCCGGAAACCGGGCGAGCCGTAGTGAACATCGGTAAGCGCGACAGCGCCTTCGACGCCGGGCTGCCGCAGCCCATCGCCCATTACCGTCACGGCGAAGCGTTGCCACTTGCTCCTGGAGCCATCACCAGCACCGGTATTATGGACCAGCACTGCATGCTGAAACTGGCGGCGGGCAGCGACGTACAGGTCGGCGATATCCTGGTATTCGGCACCTCTCACCCATGCCTGACGTTTGATAAGTGGAAAACCCTGCTGCTGGTGGACGACAGCTATTGCGTGCTCGAAGAGCTGGATACGTTGTTCTGATCCCTGACAGCCCCTCGCCCGCCCAGGGTGAGGGGGAATTCACTGTGATCTCAATCACATATTACTCCCCACTCCCCGCCCTCTCAAACCGCTCACCGCCTAAAAAGACCGCTTAGCCGCGCATATAACCGCTCACCGATTTTCGCAATTCTGCGCGCGCGAACCTCTGGCACCATAGCCGCAGCATCAATACCTCTATTAAGCCGTTCCAACAAACACTTAACGCATTCTAATAACGCCAGGTTTTTAACTATGGATATGAAAAAACTTCTCAAGCATGTGCCGTGGGTCATCATTGGGGTCATCGGGGCATTCTGCCTGTCGGTGGTTGCCCTGCGCCGCGGCGAACACGTCAGCGCCCTGTGGATCGTGGTCGCCTCGGTCTCGGTGTATCTGGTGGCCTATCGCTACTACAGCCTGTACATCGCCCAAAAGGTGATGAAACTCGATGAAACGCGCGCCACGCCTGCGGTCATCAACAACGACGGACTCAACTACGTCCCGACCAACCGCTACGTGCTGTTCGGGCACCACTTTGCGGCGATTGCCGGAGCAGGCCCGCTGGTCGGCCCGGTACTGGCGGCACAAATGGGCTACCTGCCCGGCACCCTGTGGCTGCTGGCAGGCGTTGTGCTGGCCGGGGCAGTACAGGACTTTATGGTGCTGTTTATCTCCTCGCGCCGCAACGGTTCGTCGCTCGGTGAAATGGTCAAAGAGGAAATGGGCCGCGTACCGGGCTCCATCGCCCTGTTCGGCTGCTTCCTGATCATGATAATCATCCTGGCGGTGCTGGCGCTTATCGTGGTGAAAGCCCTCGCCGAAAGCCCGTGGGGTGTATTTACCGTCTGCTCCACCGTGCCGATCGCGCTGTTTATGGGTATTTACATGCGCTTTATCCGCCCGGGTCGCGTGGGCGAGATATCGGTTATCGGCATCGTGCTGCTGGTGGCCTCCATCTGGTTCGGTGGCGTTATCGCCCACGACCCGTACTGGGGCCCGGCGCTGACCTTTAAAGACACCACCATCACCTTCGCGCTGATTGGCTACGCGTTTGTTTCTGCGCTACTGCCAGTGTGGCTGATTCTGGCTCCACGCGATTACCTCGCCACCTTCCTGAAAATCGGGGTTATTGTCGGCCTGGCGCTGGGGATCGTTATCCTCAACCCAGAACTGAAAATGCCTGCCGTGACCCAGTATATCGACGGGACTGGCCCGCTGTGGAAAGGCGCGATGTTCCCGTTCCTGTTCATCACCATCGCCTGTGGCGCGGTGTCTGGCTTCCATGCGCTGATCGCTTCCGGCACCACGCCGAAACTGCTGGCGAATGAGAAAGATGCCCGTCTGATTGGCTATGGCGCGATGCTGATGGAGTCCTTCGTGGCGATCATGGCGCTGGTTGCGGCGTCTATCATCGAACCGGGCCTCTATTTCGCGATGAACACCCCACCGGCAGGTCTCGGTATCACCATGCCAAACCTGCATGAGATGGGCGGTGACAACGCGGCGATGATCATGGCACAGCTGAAAGATGCCAGCGTTCACGCAGCAGCGACCGTCAGCTCCTGGGGCTTCGTGATTTCGCCTGAGCAGATCATGCAGACCGCGAAAGACATCGGCGAACCGTCGGTTCTGAACCGTGCCGGTGGCGCACCAACGCTTGCCGTCGGGATCGCACACGTGTTCCACAAGGTGCTGCCATGGGCCGACATGGGCTTCTGGTATCACTTCGGGATCCTGTTTGAAGCGCTGTTCATCCTCACCGCGCTGGACGCAGGCACCCGAGCGGGCCGCTTCATGCTGCAGGATTTGCTCGGTAACTTCGTGCCGTTCCTGAAAAAAACCGACTCTCTGGTCGCCGGGATTCTGGGAACTGCGGGCTGCGTCGGCCTGTGGGGCTACCTGCTGTATCAGGGCGTGGTTGATCCGCTGGGCGGCGTGAAGAGCCTGTGGCCGCTGTTCGGTATCTCTAACCAGATGCTGGCTGCGGTAGCGCTGGTACTCGGCACCGTCGTGCTGGTGAAAATGAAGCGTACCAAATACATCTGGGTCACCGTGGTTCCGGCTCTGTGGCTGCTGCTGTGCACCACCTGGGCGCTTGGTCTGAAACTGTTCAGCACCAACCCGCAGCTGGAAGGCTTCTTCTTCATGGCGAACCAGTACAAAGATAAGATTGCCGCGGGCAGCAGTGACCTCACCGCCCAGCAGATTGCTAACATGAACCATATTGTGGTGAACAACTACACCAACGCGGGCCTGAGCATTCTGTTCCTGGTGGTGGTTTACAGCATCATCTTCTACGGGATTAAAACCTGGATGAAGGCCCGCGCCATCGACGCGCGTACCGACAAAGAGACCCCGTACGTTCCGGTGCCGGAAGGCGGCGTGAAGACCTCTTCACATCATTAAAAAAAAACGGCGGGTGGCGCAAGCTTACCCGCCCTACCTACCCTGTAGGCCTGGCAAGCGCAGCAATGCCGGGCTTCTTATTTCTGGATGGCACAATGTTTGGTAACTTAGGGCAGGCCAAAAAATATCTCGGTCAGGCGGCAAAGATGCTGATTGGCATCCCGGACTACGACAACTACGTCGAACACATGCAGACCAATCATCCGGATAAGCCGTACATGACCTACGATGAATTCTTCCGCGAGCGCCAGCAGGCGCGTTACGGCGGCAGTGGAGAAGGCGGCATGCGCTGCTGTTAATGGAGACACCATGACCCCGATTGCAGTCACACTTCTGACCGGTTTTCTCGGCGCAGGCAAAACCACCCTGCTGCGCCACATCCTCAACGAGCAGCACGGTTTTAAAATCGCCGTCATCGAAAACGAGTTCGGTGAAGTCTCGGTAGACGACCAGCTGATTGGCGATCGCGCCACGCAGATCAAAACCCTGACCAACGGCTGCATCTGCTGCAGCAAATCCAACGAGCTGGAAGACGCGCTGCTGGACTTACTCGACGCCCGTGATCGCGGGGATATCGAATTCGACCGACTGGTCATCGAATGCACCGGCATGGCCGATCCCGGCCCGATCGTGCAGACCTTTTTCTCCCACGAGATCCTCTGCGAACGCTACCTGCTCGACGGGGTGATTGCCCTGGTGGACGCCGTTCACGCCGATGAACAGATGAACCAGTTCACGCTGGCACAGTCACAAGTTGGCTACGCGGACCGCATTCTGCTGACCAAAACCGACGTCGCCACCGACACCGACAAGCTGCGTGAACGGCTGACACGCATCAACGCCCGGGCACCGATTTACACCGTCATTCACGGGGATATCGACCTGGCGCAGCTGTTCAACACCAACGGTTTTATGCTCGAAGAGACCGTTATCCAGCCCAAACCGCGCTTCCATTTTATGGCCGAGAAGCAAAACGACATCTCATCGATTGTGGTGGAACTCGACTACCCGGTCGATATCAGCGACGTTTCACGGGTAATGGAAAACCTGCTGCTCGACTTTGCGGATAAATTATTGCGTTACAAAGGGATGCTGTGGATTGACGGCGAACCGAACCGCCTGCTGTTCCAGGGCGTACAGCGCCTGTACAGCGCCGACTGGGACCGCCCGTGGGGCGAGGAAACACCGCACAGCGTGCTGGTATTTATCGGGGTGCAACTGCCGGAAGCGGAGATTCGCGCGGCGTTTGCGGGGTTGCAGAAGTAACCGAGCCTATACTCGAATGGGGGATGGCTATCCCCCAGGAAGTGATTTGTATAATGATTCTTCCCGACACGTCTTTTTTTTGCTAGAGTCCAAATATTATAAAAAAATCTTTCAAATATAGGCTTTGATATTCAACCGATGAATAATATTAGGGCAACCAATTTGGACAAGACATGGCTATCATTATTCCGACAATAAGCAGCTGTAGTGAAAAAATAACGGCGGGTGAGAAAAGATTAGCACGGATTTTAGAAAGGGGACTGAACGATAATTACACGTGCTGGTATGACATACCGATGGGTGAAAAGCGTATGCATCCTGATTTTGTCATCCTCGCCCCCGATAACGGAATGTTATTTCTGGAAGTTAAAGATTGGTTTATCACTAAAATAAAATCCGTCAATAAATCAACGGTATTCTATGAAATAAAAAATGCCGTTGAAGCATTAAAAAATCCCATCGAACAAGTTCGGCAATACGCTTTCCAGACCATTGATAGCCTGAAAAAAGATCCGCAATTACAGCAACAGGAAGGCAAATACAAGGGGAGTTTTATTCTACCCTATGGCTACGGCGTCTACCTTTCCAACATCACCCGCGCCCAGCTCAATAAAGCCTTTTCACACGAAGAACTCGCCGAGCTCTTGCCCAACGATCTGGTCATCTGTAAAGACGAGCTCAATGAATTCATGTCTCGGGAGAGTGTGTCGCACTGCCTTATGTCACTGCTTAAGCATCCTTTTTCACACCAGATAGACCCGCAGAAAATTGACCGTATTCGCTGGCACCTCTATCCCGACATTCGTATTAACCCGGCGATCACCGACGTGGCTGCCAACACGTTTACCCTTAGCGCACCGGATATCGTCTCAATCATGGATACGCAGCAAGAGCTCCTGGCGCGAAGCATGGGCACAGGACATCGAGTGATACACGGCGTCGCCGGTTCGGGTAAGACACTCATTTTGCTCCACCGCTGTCTGGAACTGGCAAAAACGCTCGAGAGCGATAAACCCATCCTGGTGATTTGCTACAACATCACTCTGGCAAAAAAACTGAAGTCAATGCTGGCGACCCACACGCTGCGTCTACCTGTTGAAGTCACCCATTTTCATTCCTGGTGCAATCAATTATTAAAGAAACATAACCTTCAGCCTGGCAATAAAAAAGACTATATTGAACGAATGGAAGAGGCATTCATCCAGGGGTTCAACGATGGGGTAATTGAACCCGAGCAATATAGCGCCGTATTAATAGATGAAGGCCACGACTTTAAGCCTGAATGGCTAAAAATCCTTGCACGGATGCCGGATACGAAGGATAACGCGTTGCTGTTTCTTTATGACGACACGCAATCTATTTACCAAAAAAAGAAAGCGCTGGATTTCACCTTATCAAGCGTGGATATTAAAGCGCAGGGGCGCACAACTATTCTCAATATCAATTACCGTAATACGCAGCAAATTTTGCATTTCGCCAGTAGTATCGCCTTCAACTATCTGAACAACCATATTGAAGATGCGCTCCAGTATCATCAGCCTGATGCCGGAGGAAAGCATGGTAATTACCCCTCTCTTGCCTGTTTCAGTAGTCAGGATGAAGAAATAATCTGTGCCCTGGATTGGGTCGTGGAACAACATCAGCAGGGTGTTGCATGGTCCGATATTGCCATTCTCTGTCCCTCCACATACAGCATCAGTCATTCACTCCAGTCTCATCTCGAAACACGCAAAATTCCCCACCAAATCATTATCAACAGCAACGATAAAAAAAACTGGTCTCCACAGCATGAAACTCTCTGCATAATGCCTTTGCCGAGCAGCAAAGGCCTCGAGTTCCAGTCGGTTGTTATTATGGATGCGGCTAAAAGAAGGGATAACGAAGACGATCTCAGCGATGACATTAAGCGGTTATATGTCGGTTTTACCCGGGCGCGGCAGAACCTACTGGTGACCCTGCATGGCTCTGGCGTGTTGCGCGATCATTTAGTCGAAACGTATGAACATGCGTCTCAGATGATTGAGTGACCAGGCATTTGCCTCTCTGCGCGCTGCCCTCCGGCATCTACTCACGGCTGATAACAATCCGCCAAAAACGCCATCATTTCGCTCGCGTTTTTGCTGTGATAAAAGCGCACCATTTTACTGTTAAATTCCAGTGCGCGAGCCGCAGGAATACTGATTGGATTATAGCCATGCTGCATCAGCCAGCCATTCATCATGTGGCGACTGGTGCGCTTGTTACCATCAAAGAAAAATTGAAAATATGCACCAAACAAAAACATCGCCAGTGCACCCTCAAAAGGATCCAGCATTTTTATTTGGCTGACGCCTTCAGTAAAAATTCGGTTCAACTCCTGTGCTCCGGCCTCTGTCACCGGCGGAAAATGGGTGCCCAGTTCCCCGAGATGAACACGGGCACTGTAATGCACTTCCTCGCCTTCGCCCCGGAACACTCCCCACTCTAAGGCTTCATTACGTGCAATGATGCTATGCAGCAGCGTGAAGGTTCTTTTATCAAGGTCAAACCGACCGGACTGCACTAATTCGATCAGCTTTTTACCGCTATCCGCCAGATTTAGCACCTGCTCGGTATCGCTGACTTTATGCCCTCCCACGGTCACGCCATCGAGCAAGGTTTTCACTTCAACAAAGGTGTAGGGATTATTCTCCAACTGAGCGGCATCCCAAACGAACCCTGCCATATGGGTTTTGAAGGTAAAAAGTGCTACACGTGTACCCACTTCTTTGACCTCGGGGAGAACGTTCTCATCCCACGTCAGTCCCAGCAGTTCAGTCGCCATTATCCACTCCCATACCATGGTTAGAGCCTAACGGGATAGGCTCATAATGGCGACATTATTCCACAGTTTTAACCCAACACGACACCCATCATGCATAGGGTGATGAATCAGACAAACGGTGGAATTTGCCCTGTGCAGAATGCAGATAATTACAGCAACGGTTCCGGCAGCGTCACCACCCACAGCTCGCTATCTGCTTCCGGTTTTTCCAGCGGTTTAATGTCGATAGTCGTCGCCACCACCTTATCGTCCACCGTCAGCTTGCCCTGATCGTTGACCCGGTAATCCTTCAGCTTTTTGCCGTCAAGCGGCTGCTGCATCACGGTTTTCACCCCAAAGTCATTATCATTAGCCACCGCCAGAGTCTTGCTATCGATCAACGCCAGCCCTTCAGCTTTTTCCTGCTGCCAGCCGAGCTTACGCAGATCGACCGCCAGGGTTTTACTCGCCAACGTGATCCCACGCGTGGCCAGTTGATCCGCACTGTCAAATTCCGGGTATTCGCCCGGTTTATCAAACGCCGACAGATCGCTGGCCTTGCTTAGGTCCACCTTGTAGATGTTATTGCGCATCACATCGTTATTATCGCCGCCCTGCTCTATCAGCAGGATGTGGTGGTCGTCCAGCGCCACGATATCGCCGATTTTGGCATCGCTGTTTTTGTCATACACGTCATCAATCGGATAGCCGTACATCGCGGTTTTGCCGGTCGCCGGGTCGAAGCTCACCAGGCGGGTAAACAGCGCCTTTTTCTTGCTCTTGCCGTCGATATCCAGCGTGCTCTGCACCGCCGCGATAATGCGCCCATCCGGCATTCGGGTAATGCCCTCAAAGCCACGGTTTGGCTGACGCCACTTGATGATATTCGGCAGACCACCGGCAATCGATTTTTCGCCGTCCAGCGCCTGTGGGCCGTGAATGGCGAGGATTTTGCCCTTGCCGTCGACGTTAACGATGAAAGGTCCGTACTCGTCACACAGCCAGAAACCACCTTTGCCGTCCGGGGTAATGCCTTCGGTATCCAGGCCACGATTATCCCCGGTCAGGGTTTTCAGGGTATCGCTCAGCGCCACTTCGTTGGTAGAGCCAATCACTCCGCTTTGCAGCGGCAGACCGTTGATATTGCCTTTATCGTCATGCAGCGGACGCACATTTGTGGCCTCGGCTTTGCCGTTTTCCACCCGGATAGACATCAGCTGTGGCGCAAAATCCGGCGTCACAAAAATCTTCGCTTCGTTCTGGCCGACCTTCGGCGCATCCGCATTCGGGCCACGATCCGTCACGGTAGCAAAGGTCAGCGCATCGCCCTGCTTGCCGGTAAACAGCAGGCCAGAGCCGATCCCCACCGGCAAGCCGTTCGGAAACGCGCTGGCAAACGCGCCGCTGTAGTTGATGTGCGAGCCTTCAGGGAAGCTCACCACAAAGCGCTCCGCGGTCGGTTGCGCCGCCAGCGCAGAGAAAGAAAGGGTCGTGCCAATTACCAGAGAAATAAGTTTAATTTTCATGTTGTTGTCACCTTTTTATGAATGTGAAACACCATAAGAATGGGAGATGACAGAAAGATGACGAGGAAATGACGGTTTATAGGGAATAGGTAGATGCGATTATATTGCGCGGCCAGTGGCTGGCGAAAGCCGGTTTTGAGCCGGGGCGTAAGTTGGAAGTCCGGGTGATGGACGAATGCATTGTCATTACCGCAAAAATCTGCAACCGGCGCTGGAAGACACTATGTTCCGCATTCAGAAGCTCTCCGAACGTAAGCAACAACAAATCATGGAGCTGATAACCATGGTGGAAAACAGCAAATCGACGTTTAGCCGATTGTGGTTCGCAGCGCCGGTAATGTTCACCAGCCGGGGCTGCGAGAGCCTAACTTTTCAGGCCGTAGTTCGTTCATTCCAGCTATCTTTGAAAATAATATTTCCGTCTACATACTTCCACTGAATTGATTCATAGCGAAGTTCAATATTTTCTATATGTGTTCCACAACCCGAACCAGGATGAAGACTGGGAGTAATGCCTGTAATCTTTACATTCTCCATCAGAATATTGAAGTACTCAGCTTCAATTCCCGACTCAAGAATTTGATACATTTTTATTTCTGCTTTTTTTAACGTAATACCACGACTAATCGCGCGATACAGAAGTGGCGTTACCCGGTCAAATTCCTTTTGAAATAATACTGGAGTATGAAGACGTGTACCGGTGAGTTTGCCAGTATTACGATCGGTTGGGATAGTCATATGATGTGACAATGATTTTATCTCAATAGAACCTACACGCCCTAGTACACAACTTCCCCCCACAATAGGTGAATTATTTTCATCGGTTAACCAAAGATAAGCTGGATTAGACATATTATTTCCTTTTTTTATTTTTCCCAAGGTAGGTTTCTAACAACCCAAAGAGTCTGGTGACGGCGAAGAAAGCCACCAGCCATAGACCTGCAAAAACAAATTTCATTGGCCACTGGACAGGAAGCATAATGCAGCCGATTAAACCGCCAACAAAGAGTACAGATTCAATGAATGCCCATACGTTTACGGCGATAAGCGCTAACCCCTTCAGAATCTTGTTGAAGATGATGGTGAGTGGATTATTGCGTGACATGTAATTTACTCTCAATACGATCGATAATCTTATCGAACCAGGGTTGTCCCTGTGATACACCCACATGGATAGCCTCAACAAAGGGCTTTACCGCAGGCTCAAACAAAAAATAGGTGAGATCATAATCATGGGGCCGAAGTATTTCATATATTTCAGGCGCTTCAATAGCCAAATTTTCAGATTTCCGGATTGAACGCTCACTCATGCCACCAACGAGAAGAATCAATGTTATTTTTCCAATCCAGCTTTTCGCGCTTTTTGCCCCAATCATTGAGACACGTGTAAGTACCGCAGCACCGATAATTGACACTATTTTTGCGGTAGTCAACCGACCCGCAATTGAAGACACCACGCCACGATAAGCTTTATCTTGCTGATTTACGGTAAGATGCTTATTGAATTCTTTAAATATTAACTCAATGGCATTAGTTATGTTCTCATAATTAAGAATATCATTGTGTATGGCCTCAGCCATACGGATACGCTGTATTTGATGTTCAAAGCGAGAATCAGTATCAAAATAGCCCACGGTAAGATACCCGAGGTCGAGTGGAACGGTCAGTGCTCCGTTAATCAATCCAGTAACGGTATCCGGTGAAACAACAATATCGACTATCCTGCTTGCTATGTCTTCTATATCCCTAGTATCTGCCATAATAAATATCCATTTATCTATGCGAGATTTAAAATCAAAATAATATAAAATAACTCAACGCGCAATTTATAACTCAATATATACACTCAGCAAATAAACTCAGAACATTAATACATCATTTATATAATTATTAGCCGTTCAGCACCTTCTCCCCACCAGTGAACCCCATCACACTTCAAGCCACCCTTTTCCACACACCAGCCACCACGCTAAACAACGACTCCACGTAACCCACTGAAATCCCACACATCCATCATCCCGCCCTTTCTATCTATTCGAAAAATCGAATCAATACCTGCTTATATCCAATTGGATTCCCCATCGCTCGCTTCTCAGAATGGGCACATACCCAACGCATTCAGGAGCTATGTATGTCTCATTCCGTGATTAACGACACCCCATTTGAAGCGGTTGAAGTCCTCAAGGCCGCGAAGCCCGGTTTTACGCCGCGCATTGCGTTTATCCTCGGTTCTGGCCTCGGCGTGCTGGCCGATAAGCTGGAAAACAAAACCGTTATCTCTTACGAAAAACTGCCGGGGTTCCCGGTCAGCACCGTGATTGGGCACGCGGGCGAAGTGGTGATGGGCTCGCTGCACGGGGTGGACTTGATCTGCATGAAGGGGCGCGGGCATTTTTACGAGGGCGTCGGGATGGGCATCATGACCCATGCGGTGCGCACCTTTAAGCTGCTCGGCTGTGAGTTTATGTTCTGCACCAACGCCGCAGGTTCGCTGAATCCTGCTATTCCGGCCGGGAGCCTGGTGGCACTGAACGACCACATCAACACCATGCCGTCCACGCCGCTGGTTGGCCCGAACGATGACCGCTTCGGGCCGCGTTTCTTTAGCCTCGCCAATGCCTATGACCAGGACCTGCGCGCGAAGCTGCACCACACCGCGGAAAGCCTCGACCTGCCGCTGCACGAAGGGGTGTTCGTCTCCTATCCGGGGCCGAACTTCGAAACCGCGGCGGAAATCCGCATGATGCAAAAAATCGGTGGCGACGTGGTCGGCATGTCGGTGGTGCCGGAAGTGATTGTCGCCCGCCACTGCGGCCTGAAAGTGCTGGCGGTGTCGGCCATTACCAACATGGCGGAAGGCCTGAGCGACGTGGAACTGTCCCACGAACAAACCCTGAAATGCGCGGCGATGGTCACCGACGATTTCATTCGCCTGATTAGCCAGTTCGTGAAGAACTGCCGCTAAGTTCCCGTCCAGCGGCGGGCGCACTGCCCGCCAGGAGAAATGCAGATGTCAGAAAATTACTCTCGCGGCAGTCTGAATGCGATTTCATATCTGAGCTATTACTTCGTCGGCGCGCTGGTCTCGACGCTTGGCATCGTCCTCGGCCCGCTGTGCGCCGCCTTTAATAAAGATCCGAGCTTTATCGGCCAGGTGTTCACCCTCATGAATATCGGCATGTTTGTGCCGATCATGCTCGGCGGCATTCTGATGAAAAAATGGGGGCTGCAAAAGCCGCTGGTGAGTGCCGCCGCGCTGACCATTCTCATCAGCGCCCTGCTGTTCGTCACCCCGACGCTGACCATGTTCAGTATCGCCGTCGCCATTATTGGTGCCTGCGGCGGCATCTTCATGACCATCGGCAGCTATCTGGTGGTGCGCATCAATCCGGACGAAAAAAGCCGTTCGTCGAGCCTGATCTTCACCGACTTCTTCTTCAGCCTGGCGGGGGCCACCCTCTCGTTCCTGCTGGCGTGGCTGTTTAAACTCGGCGCGAGCTGGATAGCGATGTACGCCATTATGGGCGGTCTTGGCGTAGTGATGCTTATTCTCACCCTGCGCAGCCGTTATCCGGCCACCGAAGCGCCAGTGGACACCCATCAGGACGTTACCCGCAGTGAACCCTGGGGCCGTTCGGTGTGGCTGCTGTGCGGCGCGCTGTTCCTGTTCCTGCTGGCCGAACCGATATTTACCCTGTGGACGCCGGGCTATCTGCAATGGCGCTTTACGCTGTTGCCGGAACAGGCCGCGCTGTTCACCACCGTATACTGGGTGGCAAAAGCGATCGGGCTGTTCCTGAATCAGTTCACCGTCAAATGGATGAAGCTGCGTACTTTCCTGCTGATTTGTACCGCCGTGGGGCTGGTCGCCATCGCACTTATCAGCAACAGCGCTAACACCACGCTCATCCTGGTTGCCTGTGGAGCATTCGGCTTCTTCAACTCCGGGCTATTCTCCGGCCTGATGAGCTACGGGTCGTTGCAGGTCAGCCGCAGTTCGCCAACGCTTATCTCCGCGCTGCTGACCTGCGGCACCGTCGGCACCCTGCTGTTTGCCACCGTTTCATCCCTGGTCAACAGCCGCTACGGCCTGCACGGCGCGGTGAATGCCTCAACCTGTGCCTACGCACTGTTAATGATAACGCTGCTGGCGGCCATCGCCTGTAGCAAAGCAGAACGCCTGCATCAGGGCGAGGCGGTCACGGTTTGACAGCCTTCCGGGAGGGTTGCATCATACCGCCACCCTCCTTCTTTACGGTGCCCGGTATGCTCGATCCCCAGGCCAACAGCCGCGTCCGCTTGCGGATGCTGCGCTACTTTCAGATCCTCGCCGACGAGCTGCATTTTGGTCGTGCCGCCGCGAAGCTCAACATCTCTCAGCCGCCGCTCAGCGTGCAAATCAAAGAGCTGGAAGCGATCCTCGGGGTGGAGTTATTCGAACGCTCCAGCCGTAAGGTCGCCTTAACCCACGCCGGAAAAGTGCTGAAAACGGAAGTGGACAGGCTGCTCAGCGCCACCGAGCAGTCACTAAACTATGTGCGCCAGATTGGCCGCAGCCAGAAGCAGCATATCAACATCGGGGTAATCGGCAGCGCGATGTGGGGCCCCCTGCTGACGCGGATGAAAGCCTTTCGCGAAGCGAATCCGGACGTCAACTGGACCCTGCACGAAGTCGGCCAGCAGGAACAAATCGAGGCTCTGCGCGCCCGCACCATTGATATTGCCATCAACCGTAACGTCATTCCGCACGTTGAGAGTCGGATCCGCTGCCAGTTGATCGCCCGGGAAGCGATGCGGGTGGCAGTGCATGAAAACGATCCACTGTGCCAGCGCGGGACGGTATCTCTGAAAGATCTGGCCGATCGCGCCTTTATCTCACTCTCCTTCACCCACAGCGATTTTGCTCGTCAGGTGTATGACCACTGCCTGGAACGGGGCGTTTCACCGTTAATAACCCATCAGGTGTTCGAGCCGCAAACCGCGCTGGCGCTGGTCAGCACCGGCAACGGCGTGTCGCTCCTGCCTGAATCCTGCGCATTGATCCACTGGCCCGGGGTGGTGTTTCTCAAACTCGACGAGACGATCCCCGCCGATCTGTATGCTCTGTGGTACGACGAACCATTGCCGACGCTGTTCACCCACTTTTTACAGGCGTTGCGCGACGAATAGAGCCCTTTCGCCATAGGGCACGACATTCAGTCCGAGGCCGGGTAGCGATTTAGTGCAACATTTTGCCATCCACCGCCGTCCCGCTCTATGCTTATACCTATGGATAAATTAGCTGAACTCAAACGCGCCAAACTGCTGGCGCTCTCATTGCTGCTGATTGCGGCCGCCATTTTCGTCACCACGCTATTCTTGCCGCCTGTCCCGTGGGTCGGGGCGCTGAAGGCGATATCGGAGGCGGCAATGGTTGGCGCATTGGCCGACTGGTTTGCGGTAGTGGCCTTATTTCGCCGCGTGCCGCTGCCGTTCATTTCCCGTCATACGGCGATTATCCCGCGCAATAAAGACCGGATTGGCGACAATCTCGGGCATTTCGTGCAGGAAAAATTTCTGGATACCCAGTCGCTGGTGAATTTAATTCAGAAACATGAACCGGCGCTGATGATTGGGAACTGGTTTAAGCAGCCTGATAACGCGCAGCGCGTAGGCCAGCATTTGATCAAGGTAATGAGCGGTTTTCTCGAACTAACCGACGACTCACGGATTCAGGGATTGCTCAAACGCGCGGTGCATAAAGCGATTGATAAGGTCGATTTAACCGGCACCAGCGCAGTGATGCTGGAGAGTATGACCAAAAACAACCGCCATCAGAAGCTGCTCGACGCGCTGATTGCCCAGTTGATCGCCCTGCTCCAGCGGGAAAGCAGCCGTGAGTTTATTGCCCGGCAAATTATTCACTGGCTGGAGAAAGAGCATCCGCTGAAAGCCAAACTGTTGCCGACCGAATGGCTGGGCGAACACAGCGCCGAAATGGTCACCGAGGCGGTGAATACCCTGCTGGATGACGTCAGCCAGGACAGCGCCCATCAGGTGCGTCACGCCTTTGATAACGCGGTACGCAAGCTCATCGACAACCTGAAATCCGACCCGGAGATGGCCGTTAAAGCCGACAATATCAAACGCTATCTGAAAGACGATGAGGCGTTTAATCGCTATCTCGGCGAAATGTGGGCCGATTTACGCCAGTGGCTGAAGGATGATATGCAAAACGAGGATTCCCGGACGCAGAAGCGAATTGCCGAAGCCGGGCAATGGTTCGGTGAAACGCTGGTAGCCGACAGCGCCCTGCGCGCCTCGCTCAACGGCCATCTCGAACAGGCCGCTCGCCGGGTGGCACCTGACTTTGCCAGATTCCTCACCCGTCACATCAGCGATACGGTCAAAAGCTGGGATGCACGGGACATGTCGCGCCAGATTGAGCTGAACATCGGCAAGGATCTGCAGTTTATCCGCATTAACGGCACGCTGGTCGGCGGCACCATCGGCCTGATTTTATGGCTCCTGTCCCAGCTCCCGGCGCTGGTGATGCCCTTGATTCATTGAGGCTAGCGCCCGGCCTAGGGCTTTATAGGCCTGATAAGCGCCAGCGCCATCGGGCGTCACGCATTCGGGTTATTCACCACAAACCGGGTGGCGGCGAAGCGGTTGAGGATCAGGTGCAGCAGAAAGACCATCGTCAGCGTGGCCAGCAGCGAGACCGTCACCGAGACCACGCGGTACAGATCGCTGAACACCAGGTCCTGTTCCGGGTGCAGGTTTTGCCCAAACATGATGCCAATGGTGGTGATGCTGGCGAACCCGACCCCGGCCCCGACTTTTTCCATGACGTGCAGACGGGCGCTGAACGCCAGTCCGAGGCCAATCAACGGCATCATCAGCAACATGTGGCTACTGTGATCGTAAAGCACCAGCTGCACCAGCAGGATATACAGGCAGGAGAGTACCACCCCGACCACGCGCCAGAGCGAACTCAGCACCGCTCCGCGATAATGCATCGGAAACAGAATAAGCACGCCCGCCATTAACGCCGAGAGCGAATCGCTCAGATCGCAGACCTGAAAAATCACAAAGATAATCGTCGCCACGGTGCCGGAAAGCAGAGATTCATGGCGAACGCGCGCCGCATTTTTTTCAATGCGCGGCGGCGGCTGACGCGGCTCCACGTCGGGCAGCAGAAAATGCATCAGCGCGCTTAACGCCACCGCCATAATGCTGGCCTCGATATTGGAAAACATCAGGGTGTGCCAGCTGTTGGTGGAATAACTCATAAAATTGAGCATCACGCTCTGGCATACCACGCCCATCGAACCGAACAAAAATAGCGGCCCCTGGCTCATAAAGCGAAAGCGCATCACATACAGCGCAAACACCACCAGCGTCATCACCACCGGCCATTGCGACAGATAGCCGATGATCAGTACCATTTCAACGCAGTTCAGTGCCGCGCTGAACACAAACTGGGTGGCCACATGGCGATTAAACACCGGCACCAGCGAGAGCAGCATCAGGGGATAGACCACGAAAAAGACGCCGTATTGCACGTTGTAAAAAGTCGAAATGCTGAGCGCAATCATCCCGGCGAACACTATCCGCAACGTCTGCCGAAAGTCGTTGGCGGTGTAGACGATGTTGTCGTGCGGGGTGAAAACGCGCGCCAGGGTATTAATAGACATAATGCAGCCAGCTCACCAGACGGATTTGCAGCCCGGAGAAAAATCGGGCAAAGATCCCCTCGCTGTTATACAGCTGAACGGTCGCCCGCGACCCGGTCGGCAGCGTTTTATCAATGGCCTCATCCAGTTCGATGTGAATGCGCATCCGCTGGGCATCACGCACCCAACGGTTTGATACTTCCGGCTGGGAAAGCTGCCCGTTGACCGCCTGTTGCCCGGCCAGGATCCCCGCATCGCTGCTGGTCACATGTGCGCGGAACACTTTTCCCGGCAGTGCATCAAACACCACCGCGGCAGCGGTTCCGGCGTGGGTATGGCGGAGACTTTTTTCACGAAAATCAGCCACGATATCAGTATCGTGATTGACCAGCGCCAGCAGCGCGTTGCCTGCACTGGTATACAAGCCAGGGCTGAGTTGCAGGTTACTCACCGTCCCGTCGGCCTCGGCGCGGATTTTGGTCCAGCCCAAATCGAGCTGCGCCTGTTCCAGCGCATTGCGGTATTTTTGCAGCGTGACGTTGCGGTCATCGTCGCGTTCGCCGCGCTGGATCCGCAGATTATCAATGCTCGCATTTAACGAACTGACCGATTGCTGACTGTTCTGCCAGGCGGTGCGCACGTTATCCAGATCCTGCTGCGACACGTTCTGCATCGTCGCCAGGCGCTGATAGCGGCTGTACGTCGCCTGATTATTGCGGGCGGTTATCTGCGCGGTCTTGAGATTGGCGAGCTGGGCGGCAATTTGTGCATCCAACTGCTGATTGGTGAGCTTCGCCTGTTCCAGCGCGATTTGTGCGGCTTCCACCTTATTGATAAACGGCGTCGGGTCCAACTCGTACAGCACATCGCCCTTTTTCACCTGGCTGTTGTTATGGACATACACCTGTGAAACATAGCCAGAGACGCGGGCCGATACCGGCGTGACCACGCGCATCACTGTGGAATCCGGCGTCAGCGGGATCCAGATATCGGCCACAATAAAGTAAATAAACATCAGCAGGAAAGAGGCAATACTGACCCTAACCCAGCGGGCAAATTTTTGTTCGGGGCTCATCATTTTTTTTAGATCTTATTTATGTCGTCGCGGATGTTCCGCAGATTGCAGGCGAGTTGGTTAAGCGTGTCGCTAAAGGCGTCCATGACGTCGGCAGGAATGTTTTCCGTCACCCGCTGTTGACAGGCTTCAATCACGTTGGTCAGCCGTTGCAGAACGTCACGGCCTTTCGGGGTCAGCGTTAACAGGCGGCATCGCTTGTCGTACGGCGATATCGTACGCAGCAAATAGCCCTGTTCTTCGAGGTGAACCAGGGTGCGCATCAGCGGCGGCAGTTCAATGCCCTGCATTTCAGCCAGTTCGCTGACGGATATATTATCGCCCGACTGCTGGAGCTGCATGAGCGTGGTCCAGCTCGACTGCGTCAAGCCGGTATCGGTCATCGCATTATCGATAATCCCACGCCACTGGCGCACCACCATCGCCATGCGCATCCCCATCGGACGGCGGGCGAACAAAGCTTCTTCAGTCATAGCGTCCCCCTGACAACGTGGCCAGAGATTAATACTTACCCTGATAAGTATCAAGAAACGTCCTGGTCAAAGAGCATGGAATGTGAAACAAAAAACCCGGCACGATGGCCGGGTTGAACCCTTAGCAGTAGTCGTCGCGCCGCAGGCCGACGTCTTTAAGTTGCTCGTCGCTCAGGCGGTCTAACATGCGGCGCGTTTGCCAGACCCGCCAGCTTTGTAACGCCCAGCGGCCAATCAATACAAAAATCTGGAATGGCGCTTTCGCGCGATTTTCATGAAATTCCATCCTGCACCTCCCCACGCTGTCGATGCCCTATCATCGCCGGGAGCAGCCTTTACAATACAGATTCAAATTCTACTTTTCTTTAACATACAGATTGGCTAAAACGGTATCTGCACGGCGTTTTTCGCGCCGATCTGTACTGGTTTAATCATCTGTATGGTGAGAAATGGGGATACAGCAATGACGCGTTACCAGCATCTGGCGAATATTATCGCCGACCGGATCGAACAAGGGCTGTATCGTCAGGGCGAAAAACTGCCGTCGGTGCGCAGTCTCAGTCAGGAACACGGCGTCAGTATCAGCACCGTCCAGCAGGCTTACCAGACGCTGGAAACGCTACAGCTGGTCACGCCGCAGCCACGCTCCGGCTATTTTATTGCTCCGCGCAAAGCCCAGCCGCCGGTTCCGGCGATGTCGCGCCCGGTTCAGCGTCCGGTGGATGTCAGCCACTGGGATCAAATTTTAACCCTGCTGGATGCTCGCCATGATAAATCGATTATTCCTTTTGGCGGCGGTTCGCCGGACGTCACGCAGCCGGGGCTGAAACCACTCTGGCGCGAGATGAGCCGCCTGGTACAGCACAACAGTGCCGAGATCTTCAGCTATGACGAACTGGCGGGCCGTCGGGAACTGCGCGAACAGATAGCCCGCCTGATGCTCGACAGCGAAGCGGCGGTCAGCGCCGACGACATCATCATCACCAGCGGCTGCCACGCGGCGCTGGCGATTGCCCTGCTGTCAGTGTGCAAACCGGGCGATATCGTGGCCATCGAATCGCCGTCGTTTTACGGCACCATGCAGCTGTTGCGCGGCTTCGATATTAAAGCCATCGAGATCCCCACCGATCCGCAAACCGGGATCAGCGTGGAAGCCCTCGAACTGGCGCTCGAGCAGTGGCCAATCAAAGGGGTGATCCTCGTCCCTAACTGCAACAACCCGCTCGGTTTTATCATGCCGGATGCCCGCAAACGCGCGGTGCTGGCCCTGGCCCAACGCCACGATATTGTGATTTTCGAAGACGATGTGTATGGCGAGCTGGCGAACGACTACCCGCGCCCGCGCACCATTAAATCCTGGGATATCGACGGCCGGGTGCTGCTGTGCAGCTCGTTTACCAAAACCATCGCCCCCGGCCTGCGCGTCGGCTGGATAGTGCCTGGCCGCTATCATGACCGGGTGCTGCACATGAAATATGCCGCCAGCGGCACCAACGTGCCCACGACCCAGCTGGCGGTCGCAGCGTTCATACGCGAAGGCCACTACCACCGCCATTTACGCAAAATGCGCCAGATTTATCAGAGCAATATGGAGACCTACACCTGCTGGCTGCGCCAGTATTTTCCCTGCGGGATCTGCGTCACCCGGCCCGAGGGCGGGTTTATGCTGTGGGTGGAATTACCGGAAATCGTCGATATGGTGTGTGTGGCGAAGCAGTTGTGTGAGCTGAAAATACAGGTCGCACCGGGGTCGCTATTTTCCGCGTCCGGCAAGTACCGCAACTGCCTGCGCATCAACTGCGCCCTGCCGACCAGCGACAAGCACCGCGAGGTGATGGAAAAACTCGGCGAGGCTATCCATGTGGCAATGGAGTGAATGCTGACGTAGCGCCCGGCCTACAAACCGTAGGCCCGATAAGCGTCAGCGCCATCGGGCAGCGGGATTACTCAGCGTAGCTTTCGGTCAATGAATCCATTAGCGCCATCTCTTCGCGGCTGAGCAGTTTCTCAATGTTGACCAGAATAATCATCCGGCTGTCGATGACCCCCAGCCCCAGCAGGTAGCGGCTTGATAGCACCGAGGCGACGTCCGGGGTCGGTTTCACCTGCTCAGGCTCCAACGACAACACGTCCACCACCCCATCGACCACGATCCCCACCACCCGATCGTTGAGATTGAGCACGATAACCACCGTGTTCTCATCGTTTTCCACCACCGGCAGCTGAAAACGCACGCGCAGATCAACGATCGGGACGATCACGCCACGCAGGTTGGTAACGCCGGTGATGAAATCATGGGCGTTGGGAATACGGGTCACCCGATCGCAGCCGCGAATTTCTTGCACCTTGAGGATCTCAATCCCGTACTGCTCCTGCCCGAGACGAAACACCAGATATTCCTGCGCCGCTGCGTCGGCGCTGACGGATTTAACCGCGGTTGCATGCGTCATGCTGTTACTCCTTCGATGCCGGACTCAGCGCCGACATGATTACTGTGCTGATGATTAAGATTGGCCATTTCCACCACGTCGAGGATCAGCGCCACGCTGCCGTCGCCGAGGATCGTCGCCGCCGAGACGCCTGGCACTTTGCGGTAGTTTTGTTCGAGATTTTTCACCACTACCTGCTGCTGCCCGATGAGCTGATCGACCGACAGCGCATAGCGACAGCCCGCGCTCTGGACGATCACCACGATCCCCTCGTCGCCCGGCCCTTCCCCCGGAACGGAAAGACGCTCGCGCACCATCACCAGCGGCAGGTATTCCCCACGCACGTGCAGTAAGCGCTCTTCGCCGACAAAGCGACACAGCATCGCTTCGGTCGGCCGCAGGGACTCCATCACCGCCCCCAATGGCAGGACATAAATCTCCTCGCCCACTTTCACCAACATCCCGTCGAGAATAGCCAGCGTCAGCGGCAGAATAATGCGCACGGTGGTGCCCTGGCCCGGGGTCGACAGCACGTCCACATGACCGCCCATCGCCAGGATATTACGCCGGACCACATCCATCCCCACCCCACGTCCGGAGACATCGGTCACGCTCTCGGCGGTCGAGAAACCGGCGGCGAAAATCAGCATCCACACTTCGTCATCGCTCAGGGTATCGCTCACGTTCATCCCTTTCGAGCGGGCCTTAGCGAGGATTTTTTCCCGGTTCAGACCGGCGCCATCGTCGGTGACTTCAATCACGATGTTGCCCCCGTGATGCTCTGCCGACAGCGTCAGATGACCGACGGCCGATTTGCCATTAGCGAGGCGCGTCTCTTTGGACTCAAAGCCGTGGTCGAGGCTGTTGCGCACCAGATGGGTCAGCGGATCGATAATGCGCTCAATCAGGCTCTTATCCAGCTCGGCGGAACCGCCCTGCAGCGTCAATTCGACCTCTTTATTGAGGCGCGAACCGAGGTCATGCACCAACCGCGGGAAGCGGCTGAAAACGTAGTCCATTGGCATCATGCGAATCGACATCACCGATTCCTGGAGCTCACGCGTATTGCGTTCCATCTGCGCGACACAGTTCAACAGCATGTCGTGACTGGCGGGTTCAAGGGTATGGGTCAGTTGGGAGAGCATCGCCTGGGTGATGATCAGCTCCCCGACCTGGTTGATAATTTGATCGACCTTACTGACCGCCACCCGAATGCTGCCCGACTCCTGATTCGCCGCGCGCGGTGCGCTGGCCGGGCGCGCGGGGGTTGGTGTCGGTGCCGGAACGGGGTCAGCTTCTGTTGAAGCGGCGTCCACGGGGGGACAGGGCTGAATCACAATCTGCGCGGCATCGAGAACAAAACAGAGCACGGCGGTAATATCGTCCGCCGTGGCGGTCGTCGACAGGGCGACCGTCATACTGTTGGCCGAAGTTTCAATCTGCTGAATATCGCCCAGGTGCGCCAACTCTTCGCGCAGCAGCCCCTGCTCGTCGCCCTCGACGTTGCTGAGCGTTACGCTGAGTAACGTTTCGCCGTCGGTGCTGCTGCCGTTCTGGCTAACAGCCACGACCTGCGGGGTAACATCAGATATAACGGGCGCAACAGCCCCCTGTTCCTGTAATGCGATGTCCCGCAGCGCTTCACAGATATAGCGGAAACTCGCCTCGTCGGGATCCTGAGACGCCTGGTAGGCCTCCAGCTGCGCTTGCATAATGTCCTTACTTTCCAAAAATAAGTTAATGATCGCCCGGTTGAGTTGAAGCTCGTCGCTGCGTGCCTGATCGAGCAGGTTTTCCAGCAGGTGCGTGGTCTCCTGCAGGGCGACAAAACCAAACGTCCCGGCACCGCCTTTCAGCGAATGGGCCGCGCGAAAGATGGCATTAAGCTGTTCTTTATCCGGCGTGCTGATATCCAGCCCGAGCAGCTGCTGTTCCATTTCGGCCAGCAGTTCCTCCGCTTCGGTAAAGAAAATCTCTGAAAAATCATTCATGTCCATCGGTATAACCCTGTACCGGTTGCAGCGTGGTGTTCGGCACCCGCGGCTCTGGCTGCGGCGACGGCGTGTTCTCCATCAGGATCTCCTGCTCTTTGGGTTTGCTGAGCACCAGAATGCTGATTCGACGGTTCTTCGGGTTATCCGCCGTGACGTCGGCCAACGGCATCCGGCTGGCGGTGCCGATCACCCGCAGGAAACGTTCATCGCTGAGCCCGGCGCTGACCAGCACCCGGCGCGCGGCGTTGGCCCGTCCGGATGACAGCTCCCAGTTACTGTAGCCCCCATCGCCCCCGGCATAAGGCAGGGAATCGGTATGCCCGGTCAGGCTCAGCGTGTTGGGAAGTTCATTGAGCAGCGGCACCAGCGCCTGCAAGATACCGTTCATGTACTGCTCGGGACGCTCACTGCCGACCTTGAACATCGGCCTGTCCTCAGTATCCGTAATCTGGATCAGCAGGCCGTCGTTGGTCAGGGTCAGCAGGATGTTCGATTTAAAATTGTTGAGACGCGGATCGGTTTCGATCATCGCCTGCAGCTTCTCTTTGGCCTGGCGCAGGCTCTGCACCCGTTTTTGCCTGTCCATACTGTCGAGCTTGCCCTTATAGACTTCGCCCTTTTGTTTAATCGGATCGTCGCCGCCGCCGGGAATGATGCTGTCACTCAGGCTGGTTTTGTCGCCGTTCGCCATAGACGGTTTCAGCGGCATGCGGAAGTAGTCGGCGATAAGCTCCCGCTGCATGTCGGTAGACTGGGAAAGCAGCCACATCACCAGGAAAAACGCCATCATCGCGGTCATAAAGTCGGCGTAGGCAATTTTCCAGGTCCCGCCGTGGTGTTCGCGTTTTTTCTTTTTACGCTTACGCGAGATGATCACCGGAGATCCCGTTTTCATGCGGCAGCTTCCGTGGCTTTGGTTTTATTACTGGCGTTGGATTTAACCTCACGCACATGATCTTCCAGCTCCTCAAACGACGGGCGTTCGCTGGTGAAAATGGTTTTACGGCCAAACTCGACCGCGATTTGCGGTGCATAGCCGTTGAGGCTGGAGAGCAGCGTCACCTTGATACATTGCAGGATTTTGACCTGATCGGTGCTCTTCTGGCGCAGCAGGGTCGCCAGCGGCAGAACGAATCCGTAGGCGATAAGAATGCCAAGGAAGGTGCCGACCATCGCGTGCGCGATCAGCATCCCCAGCTCCGCCGCCGGGCGATCGGCTGCCCCGAGTGCATTGACCACGCCCATCACCGCCGCCACGATCCCGAAAGCCGGGAAGGCATCGCCCACCGTGTTCAGGCTGTGCGCCGGGACTTCGAGTTCTTCTTCGCAGGTTTCAATCTCTTCGTCCATCAGGGCTTCGATTTCATGCGAGTTCATGCTGCCGCCAATCATCAGGCGGAAGTAATCGAGCACGAAGTTGCTGAGCATCGGGTCCGTCATCAGGCGCGGATAAGCGCTGAAAATGTCGCTGTTCTGTGGGTCTTCAATGTCCTTTTCCAGCGACATCAGGCCCTGTACGCGGCTTTTGGAGAGCAGTAAAAACAGCAGCGCCATCAGATCCATGTACACCGCTTTGTTATAGCGACGGCCAACAAACAGCTTCACCAGCGCCCGACCGGTCGCTTTCAGTGACTTGACGTTATTGCCGACGATAAACGCCCCGACCCCGGCTCCGCCGATGATCAACAGCTCTACTGGCTGGAACAGGGCCGCCATTTGGCCACCAGCCAGCACAAACCCACCGAAAACGGTTACGATAACAACAAGATAGCCAAAGATAACTAACACAACTACTCCTTTTTATTTCCTCTCCGATGCCGCCTGAAGCGGCATCGTCTACATGCCATCCTGTGCCCGCCACCGCGCAGGGGATCAGGCGATCACCGACATTCTCAGCGGAACGGCAAACGGGTTCGGTCGCCCGCCGCGACTGACCTGTGACTTCTTGAACGCACGCGAAGGTGGGCTACACAGGCTGCAGGTAAACGGGTTTTTAATGAACTCGGTGGTCACCACAAAGCCGCCCTGACAGACGTTGCAGGCTTTGCGGGAAATAATGCCGCAGTCAATAAAACGTAATAATGTCCAGGCACGCGTCAGGCCCAATACCGGTTTCTCGTCAGCCGAAGGACTGCACTGTTCGAGATATAACCGATAGGTCTTCATCAGCGTTTCAATCGGACGGCCTTGACTCGTCTGTTTTAAATAGAGATAGATGTTATAAAACATCGACGAGTGAATATTCTGTTCCCAGGACATAAACCAGTCTTCGGAAAACGGTAACATCCCTTTCGGCGGCGGACAGCCGCGCAGTTCTTTATATAAGCGTAACAGGCGACGACGGCTTAACGAGGTTTCTGATTCCAGAACCTGCATTCGTGCGCCAAGAGAAATTAATCCCATCGCGATGTTCACTTCTTCAATTTCTTGCAGCAGGCTTTTCTCAGACATTCCAGCCACCTCGTTCAACGGCAACCGGTTCTTCAGTCAGTGAGTTCAGCAAATTAGTCGATAAAATAATTCCGGTATGAATTTGCTGTAACGCCTCAATACGCGAATCTTTAGTCAAATTCTCAATCACCACTTCATCGTCAACGCGCAGTCGGCAAATCAGTTGATTGGTTGCCGCCAGCTTCATTAATTGTGGAAGCGACAGTTCTTTCAGATTATCAATCGTACCTTCTGCTAATCCCAGGCGAAAACCTGCGGCAAATTTATCCTGTCGAATTAACTGCTGAGCCAGCAGAAGATAGGACAAGTTAATATCGTGGATCTGTTGTAAGTACTCATCAAAGTTGGACACAAGAAAGACCTCATTATTCATCAGCCATGCGCTGGCGGAGTCAACATACGTAACTTTCGTTACTGGACTGATGCAGAGGATCTTTTGGCATTGAGATGCCTGAGTCGCGTTAGAGAATAACTCAGTCAATTATATAATTTTCAATTCAATGCCAAAGGATGACTGCACCGTGAAGCTGAGCAAATCATATCCACTAAGAATTTTCCGCACAACGCATCGGAAATGTCCTGGTCAACCGTTAAACGTGTAACCACCTGATTCAATTGATCAATAAGCGTTATTAAACGTTCTTAATTCTCCGGGTTTTAACCTAAGTCCTTAATCATAAACAATATTAATATTGTTAATGTTAGATAGTTGTTACGTTCCGGCCTCGTAATCCATACGACTCCGTAACCTTTTGACAGCCAGGCTATGCAACTGACTGACACGTGTCTCAGTAATACCCAGTACCAGACCAATCTCTTTCATGTTTAAATCTTGCTGATAGTACAACTGCAAAATCCGTTGCTCACGTTCAGGGATCAGCCGAATATGTTCAGAAATATTCTCTATCAGATTTTGTTGGATAGCGTCATTCACTGGATTCAGCGCCGCATTTTCTTCACCGTTGTTTTCCCACACGTCAGCAAAATTTTCCTGCAACTCATCCATCGAATACATCTGACTGCTGTTATTATCCGCCAGCATCTGCTGAAACTCTTTCAGCGACACGCCCATTCTTTCCGCAATATCGGACTCGGTCGCCTCCCTTCCTTTCTCCTGTTCTATTTGCTGGATAATGGCACTTATTTCACGGGTGTGCGTTCGCACCCGACGAGGCACCCAGTCACGCTCACGTAATTCATCTAATAATGACCAGCGTACCCGTTGCGTAATCCATGCACTGAGCGTTACCCCTTTTTTAGGATCGAAATTTTCAATCGCCCCTAAAAAACCCATCGCCCCGGCCTGAATAAGGTCGTCCAGTTCAACACTGGCGGGCAGGCGTTTTTGCAAGCGCAAAGCTTCCTGCCGGACGATGCTATGAAATTTCGACCACAGTGCCGCTTTATCTTCAAGGCCTTCAGCCGTGTATATCCCGTCCACGTTCCTTTCCACCCAATATTCTCAGTAAGAATTATCCGGTGAAAATGAGCATTCAAATAGTGCAATAAGCTTTTATAAAAATGCCCAATCTGTTACTTCAGGCGCGGCTAATTTTGATGACGATAATTAGCCGCAAACCTGACGGTAATTAAATGTATGACTCAGGATTAAAACGTTTCCCACTGCGCGTTATCTTTGTCGTTGATAACAGGATGGCGCGGGGTAATACGCTCATCCAGCATGGGTTTATTGACTCGTTCACTTTCGGTGCTCAGGACAAACTGCGCGACCAGTTTTTCCAGCGCATCGGACTGCGCCTCCAGATCTCCGGCCGCCATCGCCGCTTCTTCGACCATGGCGGCATTTTGCTGGGTGACCAGATCCATCTCATTCACGGCCTGAGAAATCTGATTGATGCCCGCGCTCTGCTCGTCAGAAGCAGAGGTTATCTCACCCATAATCTGTGTCACCTGCGCTACCGAACTGACAATCTCCTGCATCACTACGCTGGCCTGATTCACCTGGCGCGAACCGGTATCCATATTGCTGACACACACCGTGATCAGTTGGTTAATCTCTTTCGCCGCATCGGCGCTGCGTTTGGCCAGGTTACGCACTTCTTCGGCCACCACCGCAAAGCCACGCCCCTGCTCACCGGCGCGCGCGGCTTCGACGGCGGCATTCAGCGCCAGAATGTTGGTCTGGTTGGCGATGCTGTCGATAACGCTATTGATATCGGCAATCTGACGCGAGCTTTCGCTGATTTGCGCCATGATATGTTCCAGACTCTGCATGGCTTCCCCGCCGTGTTCGGCGTTGCTGCTGGCGCTTTCTGCCAACTGGCGCGCGGCATGGGCGTTATCAGCATTCTGACGGACGGTGGTTTTTATCTGCTCCATGCTGGCGGCAGTTTCCTGCAATGCCGCCGCCTGCTCTTCGGTACGGGAAGAGAGATCGTTATTGCCGTGGGCAATTTCCTGAGCGTTGGTATGAATATGCTGCACGCTCTGGCGGATGCCCAGGATAGTGCCGGTCAGCGAGGTCCGCATCTGCTCCATTTCGTTAAGCATCTTGCCGATTTCATTATCACTGCCTGTTTCGACGGCGTTGCTGAGATCGCCCGCGGCGATTTTTTTCAGCACCTCGACGGTCATTTCCATACGCCGCACAAGCGTTTTACGTAACCAGAAACGTACGGCTATCAGCATCGCAATCGACAGGATAAGCACCACCAGGCCAACGCTAATCATGCGCTGATAATCGGTTTCCGCCGAGTCGATGTAGCGTTTGCTCTGGCTGGCCGTCAGGTCACTGTAGCGTTCAATTTTATCGCGCAGCGTCGTGCGCATTGCCATCTCGCTCTCCAGCGATCCGGTGTATTCCTGCGGACGTTGCAGGTAATCCATTCGCGCCAGCGCCACCTTATGAACGGCATCAAATGCGCTCTTCACCTGGGCTGCGGCACTCTCTTCTTCGGGGGTATTGAAGGGCGAAGCGATAAACTGCTCCATATTATTGTGGGCAGATTTCAGCACATCCTGTGTGTGCGTTACCAACGCGGGTGGCAGGGAATGTCCCAGGGACGACATCAGCATCATGCCATTGATGTTCGCCAGCGTGGCGCTGATGTTATATGCCGTGTCACGCATCTGGTCGTTATTTTCTGAAGCCACCAGAATACGTTTGAAATTACCGTTATTAGAGATGGAATTAGAAACGGAAAAAACCGTTACCCCGAGGAGAATAATGGCAAACAGGCTGATAACCAGGCTTACCGCGGTATAGATTTTTAGTTTATTTAGCATGACCGTTGTCGCTCGCAGCAGGCAGCACAAGGCTGTGCGCTGCGAGCGCCTTTACATTAAAAGAGAAGAAAAAATGTCTTACTTGGCAAACAGGTTCATTTTCTGCATCGACTGGAATACCAGCATCGACGCATTCAGCGCATATTCCGACATTTTCGAATCCATGATTAACGAGGTCATGGTGCCGTAGTCAGACCCGATGGCGTTTTGCACCTTAACGATGGTGTCATTGATCAGCGTATCGCCGGTCAAATCGAGCGCATCCAGCTGCTGCATGTTGGTTCCGAGTTCAGCCTGTGTTTTACCCAGACGTTTAATTCCGTCTTCTACCGCCAGACTCGCTGCGCTCAGGGCGTCATCCAGATCCTCCTTCACAATTGGATCCCGCGTCAGCTCTTCCACCGCTTTATCGAGGATGGAAAAGATATCGCCAAACACCTCGTTCCCCAAATGACTGACCGGCATGTCGCTGTCGTCAGCGATGGTTTGCTTACGCACCTGACTGCCGCCCTGATACACGCCCGCGTCGGTAAACGCAGGGGTATCGGTCTTGAATCCGGAAAAGATATAGCGCCCGTTGCCGTCGCGGGTGTTGGCTAAATCCAGCAGGTTAGCGCGGATCCCGGCAATCTCTTTGCCCAGCGCCGCCCGGTCTTCGTCAGACCAGGTATCGCTTTTGGCGGCGACGATTTTTTCGGTCAGATTGGTGGTCAGCAGGTTGCCGACCGAGCTCAGGATATTATCCTCATGCTCCAGGGCGCTCCGCGCATCGCTACGCGCGCTGCGGAACATTTCGAGCTTTGCCAGCGCATCCTGATATTTCACCGCATCGGTCGCCCCTTTAGGGTCATCGGAAGCACGCAGCAGCGATTTGCCTGCCGAAAGACGCATATACACATCGTTATTATCACTGACGCGCTTCGACATGCTCTCCGCGCTTTGTTTAAACATATAAAGCGTACTTATTCGCATTCTGTCCTCCTTTATCTAATTGACAGCAGCGTGTCGAATATTTCAGTCGCGGTTTTCAGGATTTGGGTATTCGCCTGGTAATACTGCATAAACATCTGCAGATTGACATTTTCCTCATACGAATCCACGCCGGACAATGCCTGCTTGGTGTTGTATTTGGTATCGAGATCGATTTCTGCGGACTTCAGCCCCGATTGAACCTCGCGGGCATTAGCGCCAATAGTCCCGACCAGTTTGGTATACGCCCCGGTCAGGGTATTTTCGCCAATCAGCTTCTCTTCCTGAATTTTCAGCAACAGGGACAGGTTGCCGTGATCGCCCGGCCCTCCATCTTTATTCTCTGCGGCGGCAATTTTGTCGGCGCTGTCAATCGCACGACCAATACCTTCCGCCATCCCATCCAGCGGATTGAGCGAGAAACTGTCCCCGGCGTTGACGCCACTCGGCAGTTCCATATTGACACCGTCAAACGCCAACGTCGCGGGATTGCCCGGCATTACGCTGGCATCAACCTCACGTCCATCAGCCCCGGTGACCGTCCAGTTCGCCCCGTCAAAGCTGATGACGTAGTCTTCCGCACGCACCTTTGAGGGATCCGCCACCTTGATGTTTTCCAGCTTACCGGTTCCGGTATTGCCGCTGTTGGCAATGGCTTTGATCTCCGGCAGCGAGAACAGCGGTTCTCCCGGATTTCCCTTCAGGTCGAAGCCCATCTCATGCTGTTCGTTGAAGCGCGTCGCCATCTGGAACGCAATCTGATTCAGCTCATTGCGGGCGACTTCCAAATCTTCACTGCGGAACTTGAACAATCCCGCGAGACGACCGCTGCGGATGCTGCTCTCATTGATTGGCGAAGCTTTACCGTCGCTGCCGACGTAGGAAACGATGATTTTGTCCGGATCGCTGGCAGAAGGTGAAGTTTCCAGCTTATAGGCACGATCGCCCGAGACCAGCGGGCGTCCATCGGTCAGGGTGATGTCCACCCGGCCAGTGATTTTGTTTTCGCTGACCT
Organism: Scandinavium sp. M-37; assembly: GCF_043558715.1. Classification (NCBI taxonomy): domain Bacteria; kingdom Pseudomonadati; phylum Pseudomonadota; class Gammaproteobacteria; order Enterobacterales; family Enterobacteriaceae; genus Scandinavium; species Scandinavium sp. M-37. Next base: position 12,863 of record NZ_JBIGIN010000002.1, on the reverse strand, counting down.
CAATGCCAATCTGCTCGCTTAGCCCTTCCAGCAGCGCATCGCGCTGATCGAGCAAATCAGCCGGAGGCGTACCGTTTTGTGCCTGAATGCGTTCCAGCTGTTTATTGATTTCCGCCAGCTGTTCCGTCGCGCTGTTAATGTCTTTGGCGCTCTGTTCAATGTGGGTATTGGTGCTTTTTTCCAGCCCGGCCAGGCGCTTGCCGCTTTCATTGAAACGTTGAGTCAGCGCCCCAAGCGAGTTATACACCGCCGAACGAGAAGGCCCGTCTTCGGCATTACCTTCCAGGGTCGCCAGCGCCTTAAACAGGTTATTCAGTGACACCGAAACGTTATCCGACTCGTTGCCGAGCATATCGTCGATTTCAGTGAGTTGCTCATGACGCCCGGTCAACGACGACCAGCTCGAAATGGAGCCCCGCAGCTGGCTGTTGGCAAACGCATCGTAGGCGCGCTGCACGCCGAAAACCTGTGCACCGAAGCCGTAAAAACCCTGTGGGGTAGCGAGGCCACCGGACTCACCGATAATAATATCGCGGCGGCTGTAGTTAGAAGACATCGAGTTGGTCAGGTTGCTACCGACCACGCTCAGGGCCAATTGTGCGGTACTCAAACCGCTTTTCGCTAAACTAAAGAGGTTATTCATAAGGGTCCAACAGGTTCCGTTGTTAATGAGCGGCGTCTGCGCCGATCAAAAAAATCAGTGTTCTGTTTCTTTCATCGGTGATTGCGCCATTCACTAAAACAACTTTGCTAAAAAAGTTTCGAAAGATCGTTCTGATAGGCGGCAACCCCTTGCTGGATATCGCCTTTTACCTTCTGAATAATGGTAATCAGCTTCGTGGCATAGGCCGGATCGGTGGCGTAGCCGCCCGCCTGTAGGGCTTTCGCCCCCTGCTCCGGCGTGCTGGACTGCACCACGTTGCTATAGCGTGGATTTTTGGTCAGCAGCCTGGCGTAATCGCTCAGGGCGTGTTCATAGGAGTCGTACACCCGGAATGCCGCTTTGACCTTGCGTTTCACGCCGTTGAGGTATTCGGTGGTGGTGATTTCGGTGGTTTTCCCCTGCCAGTCGCCGGTAGCTTTGATGCCAAACAGGTTGTGGCTCGGCGACCCGTCCGCCGCCGGAATCTCCCGCCGTCCCCAGCCGGACTCCAGCGCCGCCTGGGCAAGGATCAGCTGTGGATGTAACCCGCTGAGCCGGGCCACTGCCTGCGCCGGCCCCATCAACCGGCTAATGAACGGATGCGCCCCTTCCGCGGGCTGAGCCCGCGTCACCGGGGCCGGGACACGCTGCGGTCCGGTAACGCTGCGGGCCGCAGAAAGTGATTCGCCCGGCAGTGCAAGCGGGTCGCGACCGGGCGCTGAGGCGGTTAACTGAGTGTCGCTGTCGCCTCCCAACTGGCGAACGATCAGATTGGCAAACCCGAGCTGCCCGCTGCCGGCGATATTCTGCGCCACCTGCTGATCGTGCATCGCGGTGAACATCTCTGAGGACTGGCTACTCATCAGGTCGCCTTTGAAGCTGGCATCGCGCATGCTTTTCATCATCATCTGCACGAAAATACCTTCCATCTGCTGGGCCGCGGCCTTCAGCGCGCCGGGTGACGCGCGCCCGGCCTCACGCTTAAGGACGTCCAGCGATCGCACGTCGAATGCAGGCCGGTCGAAACGATCAAGCGCCTTCATCAGTTAACCTCCAGCTTCGCCCGCAGACAGCCCGCGTTTTTCATCGCCTGCAGAATCGACATCAGCTCGTTCGGCGTCGCGCCCAGGTTATTCAGCGCCCGCACCACGGTGTTCAGGTCAGTACTGCTGCGCACGTTCTGTAACGAGCCGCCACGATCGCGAATGGAGATATCGGTCTGCGGCACCACCACCGTTTCGCCACCGCCAAACGGCGTGTCCGGCTGGCTTATCACGTTGTTCTGTGTCACTTCCACGGTCAGCGAACCGTGCGCCACGGCGCAGGTATCAAGCGACACATGGCGGTTCATCACGACCGAACCGGTACGCGAATTGACGATGACTTTTGCATCCTGAACGCTGACCCGCAGGGGAATGTCCTGAATGTTGGCGAGGAAACGCACCCGTGACGGCGCGTCTGCCGGAGCAAACAGACGCACGGTACGCGCATCTTCCGGAATAGCGGCCCCACCGCTGTAGCGGCGGTTGATCTCATCGCTGATCTGCTGCGCCAGCGAGAAGTCGGATTCATTCAGCTGTAAACGCACCACGCTCTGGGCGGCGAAATCGTTCGGCACTTCACGCTCCACCGTCGCCCCGCCGCTGATACGCCCGCCGTTAAGCTGATTGACCTGCACTCGGCTGCCGCCCGCCTGTGCGCCCGCGCCGGAAATCAGCACGTTACCCTGCGCCATGGCATAGATCTGGTTATCCGCCGCCTTTAGCGGAGTCATCAACAGCGTGCCGCCGCGCAGGCTTTTGGCATTACCCAGCGAGGAGACCACGATGTCGATTTTGTCGCCGGAGCGGGCAAACGGCGGCAGTTCGGCGGTCACCATCACCGCCGCGATATTTTTCAGCTGCATGTTGGTGCCGGGTGGCACGGTGATACCGAGCTGCGAGAGCATGTTGTTCAGGCTCTGCCCGGTGAACGGGGCCTGCATGGTCTGGTCGCCTGTGCCGTCCAGGCCCACCACCAGGCCATAGCCCATTAAGGAGTTGGAGCGTACGCCCTGCACCGAGACGAGATCGCGAATGCGCTCCGCCTGGGCCAGCTTCGGCACACTGAGCATGGTGGCGTAAACCATCATGCTGATAAAAAACAGGACAAATTCTTTTTTCATGGCGATATCAGAATGGTGAAAGGTTCAGGAACAGGCGCTGCATCCAGCCCATGGTCTGCGCTTCGTTGATATAGCCGTTGCCGACATATTCGATGCGCGCATCCGCCACCTGCGTCGACGGCACGGTGTTGCTGCCGCTGATGGTGCGGGGGTTAACCACCCCGGAAAAACGGATGAACTCGGTGCCCTGGTTGATGGCAATCTGTTTCTCACCGACGACCCGCAGGTTGCCGTTAGGCAGCAGTTGGTTGACCGTCACGGTGATGGTGCCGGTGAAGGTGTTTCGCGCCGCCGCGCCGCCTTTGCCTGCGAAGTCATTTTTGCCTTCGGCTTCGAAATCGGCTTTGCCATCCCCCAGCCAGCTATCCAGCTTGGTCGGCACGGCGATAAGCCCCATCCCCGCCGATCCATTTCGGTTGGCACTGGCAGAGGAGCTCTTGCTGGCGCTGACGTTTTCCTGCAACAGGATAGTCAGCGTGTCGCCGACGTTGCGCGGACGGCGGTCTTCGAACATCGGCTGATAGCCGTAGTTCATGCCCTGCCCGGCCATAAACAGCGAGCCCCCGGTAGCCACCGGAGCCATCGGTAAGGGTTCGGCGGAGGTGGGTCCGTCCACCAGCGGGGTCTGCATAATATGCGCGCAGCCACCGAGCAGCAGCCCGCTTACCAGCAACACGACACGTGGCGCGTGGGACAAGGAAAAATTCAAAAGTGTTTTCATTTGAGTGTCGATAAAAGTCTGACCGCCGTCGCTAACCGGGGCGGTCAGAGAGAGGACATTACAGCTGGGAAAGGCGTTGCAGCATCTGGTCAGAGGCTGACACCGCCTTGCTGTTGATCTCGTAGGCACGCTGCACCTGAATCATGCTCACCAACTCTTCCGCCACGTTAACGTTGGAGGTTTCGATGTAGCTCTGCTTCAGGGTGCCTGCATCTTCGAGCCCAGGATTCAGCTCGTTCGGTGCGCCGGAGGCCTGGGTTTCGCGATACAGGTTGCCGCCGATGCTTTCGAGGCCCGCTTCGTTGACGAAGGTCGCCAGCACCAGCTGGCCGATTTGCTGCGGCTGGGCCTGACCCGGAACGGTGGCGCTGACGATCCCATCCGGGCTGATTTCCAGCTTTTTGGCATCCTGCGGCACGGTAATACCAGGCTGGATCGGATGCCCGTCGGCATTCACCAACTGACCATTTTCGTTTTTGTCGAAGTGACCATCACGGGTGTAGGCGGTGCTGCCGTCCGGCATTTGCACCGGGAAAAAGCCTTTGCCTTCAATCGCGACGTCCAGCTCGTTTCCGGTCTGGTTAAAACCGCCCTGGGTGTGTACCCGCTGGGTGGCAACCGGACGTACGCCGGTGCCCAATTGCAGGCCGCTTGGCAAGGTGGTTTGCTCGGAGGCCTGGGCCCCCGGCTGGCGCATAGTTTGATACAGCAGGTCCTGGAACACCGCACGCTGGCGTTTAAAACCGTTGGTATTGACGTTCGCCAGGTTATTGGAAATAACGTCCATATTGAGCTGCTGTGCTTCTAGCCCGGTTTTGGCAATCCATAAAGAACGGATCATGGTATGACTCCTTGGCGTGGCATTAGCCCACGCTTAATAGCTGATTAGCCTTCTGAGCATTTTCATCAGCGGTGCGGATGACCTTCATGTTCATCTCAAAGCCGCGCGAGACGGCGATCATTTCGGTCATGGCTTTCACCGGGCTGACGTTGCTGCCTTCCAGTGCCTGCGGGTTGAGGCGCAGGGTTTCGTCCTGCGCCAGCGCCCCACCGGCAAGCGGGCGGAATACACCGTCGTCACCGTGATAGAGCTGATCCTGGGTGGCGTTGACCATTTTCAGGCGTCCGACCGGGGCCAGAGCCGTCGGGTCATCGCCCGCACCCAGCGCCGAAAGGGTGCCGTCAGAGGCAATAGTAATTTCGCTTTGCGGCGGTACGGTGAGCGGGGCACCGTCCCCCATCAGCGGTTTACCGTTGACGCTCAATGCCCCTTCGCTGTCCACCTCTATGCCACCGTTGCGGGTGTAGCCTTCGCTGCCGTCCGGGAGCGCCACCGCCAGCCAGCCGTTCTGCGGCAGGGCCACGTCGAGGCTGCGCCCGGTGTGCGTCACCGGCCCCATGCTGCTGTCATGAAATGGCGTTGACTCGGCGACCAGTGCGCGGGTGCGCAGGGTTTCCCCGTCAATGGGCACGGCGCGATGTGCGGTGAGCTGGGCACGAAAACCCGCCGTAGAGCTGTTCGCCAGATTGTTCGAGGTCACCGCCTGGCGATTGAGCGCCGCGTTGGCGGCGCTCATGGCGGTATAAATTGCGCGATCCATCGTCGGCTATCCTTAACGCAGGTTAACCAGCGTCTGCAGAAGCTCAGACTGGGTTTTGATGGTTTGAGAGTTAGACTGGTAGTTGCGCTGGTAGACGATCATATTGACCATTTCCTGGCCCATATCGACGTTCGATTGCTCAAGCTGACCACCGCTCAGATTACCAAAGCTACCGGTGCCCGACGCGCCAAAGAACGGCTGCCCGGACTGCGGCGTTTCCGCCCACACGTTGCTGCCCTGTGCCGCCAGCCCGCCGCTGTTGGCGAAGTCAGCCAATACCACCTGCGCCACGGTCTGACGCTTGCCGTTACTGTAAGTTGCGACAATTTCACCGTTCTCACCCACCACGAAGGTCTGGTATTTGCCCGGTGCCTGACCGTCGATTTCGTTAAGCTTCATGGTGCTGTCACCTTTCACCTGGGTGATGTCAGACAGATCCAAAGAAACATTCAGAGCGGCAGATCCGTTGAATGACGCGCCTTTGACTGCAAGGCGAGTGTCTGGGCCTTTCAGGCTGCCATCCGGATTGAACTCTAAATCCAACTCGACAACTTCATCATCACCGGCAGCGGGCGAGGTTTCATCGCGGGCATACGCCGTCCATTTCCCGGCTTCGGTCTGCACGAAATAGAGCTTAATAATGTGGGTGTTACCGAGACTGTCAGTGGCTTCAACCTGGCTGGTGTAGTTGTAGGTTTTATCATCCTCATAGTCGAACTTATCTTTTTCATGAAAGTCGGTAGAGTCGCCTTTCAGATTGCCGGCCAGTGAGCCGGAGGTCGATGCCACCGGCGGCATGTCACCGGTCGGGATCTGAATCGGGCCAATCGGCGCGCCCGGGGCAATCACCGGCGGTGTACCGGTTGCCTGATAGCCGGTCAAAAACAGATTGTTGGTTTTGTTGTAGATATTGCCGTTAACGTCCAGTTCAAACTGACCGTTACGGCCATAAAACACGCTGCCACCTTCGTTGACCATGCGGAAAAATCCACGCCCCCCAATGGCCATATCCAGGTTGCGACCCGTCGCTTCCGGCCCGCCATCGGCGAAGTTCTGGGTCACGCCTGCCACCTGAACTCCCAGCCCTGTTGCGCCGGAAAACATATCCGCAAACGCAACCGAGCCAGACTTAAAACCGAAGGTCTGGGAGTTGGCAATGTTGTTGCCCACCACATCCAGCGCTTTTGCTGCGGCGTTGAGGCCGCTAAGACCTTGTGAAAAACCCATATTTTGATTCCAGTAAGTGAGAGTGAATTATTTTTGGATAACGACCACGTCGCCCATGCCTATCGGGTCGTGATCGCGCAGGTGAAGGACGGCTCCGTTGCCGGTCATGGTCACGCCTTCAACCAGCGCCTGCATCAACCCCGACACCTCCAGCTTCTCGCCTTCGGCGCTTTTCGCTTCGAAGGTGAGCGTGTATTCGGTATCTGGCGCAGGGCCAGGTTCTGGCTGGAAGTTCTGCAAATCATCAAGGCTGAAGGTCTTGACCCCGGCCTTAACGTTTTTCAGTTCAGCGGTGTAGGCACCACCGTTGCCGTCATCAAGCGTGACGGTGACCGTGTCCGCATCGCCGCCCAGCAGGAAGCTGAACTTGTCGGCCCCCTCCACCCCGTCTTGCTGAATGCCCAGGCCGGACCCGGTCGTCACTTTCGGATCGCCCTCAATAAGCACCGAACGCCCCACCCACGAGGCGGCACTCATGCTGCCCAGTTGGTTGACTAAGCCGTGCATGCTGGCCACCGAGGTATTGAGCTTCTCAACGCCCGCTGCGGTATTGAACTGCGCCAGCTGCGCGGTGAGCTGGTTGTTATCCATCGGGTTGGTCGGATCCTGGTTTTTCATTTGCGCGACCAGCAATTCCATAAAGTGTTGGCTGAGATCGCCGGCGCTGTTACCCGTGCCGTAGTCCGTGCCGCTGCCGCTGTTATTGACCTGAGAGACTGCCATCTGTTGTCCTTACTGACCGAGGGTCAGGGTTTTTAGCATCAGGGTTTTGGCGGAGTTCATCACTTCGACGTTGGCCTGATAGCTGCGGGAAGCGGAAATCGTGTTCACCATTTCGTTCACCACGTTAACGTTGGGCATCCGCACGTAGCCCTGCTCATCCGCCAGCGGGTTGCCGGGCTCATACACCAGCCGATCCGGGGCACTGCTTTCCACAACGTCGCTCACCTTCACCCCGCCGATGGCATCACCTGCGGCAGCATCGACTTCGAACATGACCTGACGGGCGCGATAAGGCTGGCCGTCCGGCCCCGCCACGCTGTCGGCATTGGCCATATTGCTGGCGCTGACGTTAAGGCGGCGAGACTGCGCGGCCATCGCCGAGCCTGAAATATCAAAAACGCTAAATAACGACATCGAAATTATCCCTGACTGAGTACGGTCATCATTTTCTTAATATCCGCACCGAGGAATGTCAGGCCGGACTGGTATTTCACGGCGTTATCCGCAAAATTCACGCGCTCCCTGTCCATGTCCACGGTATTACCGTCGGCACTGGGCTGATCGGGCACCCGATATAACAACTGAGGGTCATCAAATGGCACTGTCTGCCCCTCAATATGACGGTTCGAGGTTAATGAAAGTGAGACCGATGTTTTCGCCATAGACGTATTGCTCATGGCGCTTTTTAACTGCTGAGAAAAATCCAGATCACGCGCCAGGTAGCCCGGCGTGTCGGCATTGGCAATGTTCGATGCCAGCACGTCCTGACGGCGCGTGAGCAGACTCAACGCCTGCTGTTGAAAGCGAAACGCATCATCAAGTTTATTGACCATAAAGAGGGGCTCCTGCCTCGCATTATCCAGAGTGCGATAGTGTAGACAGCGCTGGTGAAATATCACACTGCGAAGACCCGACAGAAATAAGCGCTTTTAACGAATTCGAGGAAGATATTTTTGCGAGGAATGACTGATGAATTTAAATGGCTGCAAAAGTGTCAGCATTTAGCCCAATAAAAGCATTTGCGATGCGTATATAATTTAACCATGGATATTATTCCAGAAGACTCTACGCTTATTTAAACAAGGCAACAAGATGAAACTCCCTTTATTCCTCACGGTCATGCTGGCCGCATTCGGCTCTGCGCCACTGTACGCCAGCGTACCGTCGCTGCCGAGCGCCGAACAGCGACTGTTGCTCAAACTCAATGCGCTGTTCCAGCCCGGTAACGCCGAGGGCGAGATTGTGCGCACCGTTGAATTGCTTGCCACTCCGCAGCAGATTGCCGCCGTTTGTGATGCGCCTGAACTCAGCATCACCGGGCACGATACGCGGTTAACCGGAAAACGCACCGTGAGCGCCCGCTGTGGTGCGCGCAAACACTATTTGCCGGTCCGCGTCAGCGCGCAGGGGACCTGGTGGGTCGCCAGCCAAAGCCTGCCCAGTGGGACTATTGTTCAGCGGGGTGATATCGAACCGATCACCGGCAGCATTGACGGGCAGCCCAGCGGACTTATCTTCAGACCGGATGACATTATCGGTCAGCGCCTGACCCGGGCAGTCACCGTCGGTAAACCCGTCTTGCAAAACCAGCTGCGCCAGCAATGGCGACTGCATGCCGGGCAAACGGTGGATTTAGTCACCTCCGGCGCAGGCTTTCGCATTCGCGGTCAGGGCAAAGCGCTGGGTAACGCCGCAGTCGATGAGATGCTGAAAGTTCAGACCGCCAACGGGCAAACCGTCAGCGGGAAAGTCGGGGCGGACGGTGAGGTGATGATTTTTTTACGACAATAATTTTAGTTTTTTCGCCAAACACCGATGAGCAATGTATAGACCGACGAAAAAACCTTTTACCTGCGAGGACCACGATGAGCATAGACAGCACTCAACCCACGACTCCGGTTAGCAGCCTCCTCTCCGCTACCGAGATGCGTACACGTACCACGGCGCAGGACCACAGCACGACCCCAGGCGATGCAACCGGGGAAAACAAAACCGCCGTCACCCTGAGCGCCTTGACTCGCCAGATTCAGACCGACGACAGCCGCGATGTGAATCACGCCCGCGTCGCCGAAATTCGTGCCGCGCTGGCCGCCGGGGAACTCCCTCTGGAGCCCGAAAAAATCGCCCAGGCGCTGGTGCAGGATATGTTTCAGTTTCACTAATCGCAGGATTTTTTTTAGATATGGATAAGCTGTACCCGATACTCGCGCAGATGAAAACGTCTCTGGATGAACTGGAGGCGATCATGATTGAAGAGGTCAACCAGCTCAACCGGGGGCAAATCAATCCGGTTTCCCTCCAGGTGCTGGCTGATAACAAAAGCCAGCTGCTGTCGACCATTCAGTATTACGATGAGATGCGTCGCCAGCAGGAGCAGGTGTCGGCATTCGTTGCCCCCTATCCTACGCAGGGTAAGCTGTCCGTCTGCTGGCAGCAGATTGATGAGAAAGTTCGCGATACCCGGATGCTCAACCTGAAAGTGGAAGTGCTTCTGCAAAGACATATGCATAAAAACCAGCATCTGCAGAAGGTGGTCGACCACGTTGGACATGCCAATACTCTGTACGGCCCGGCGGGAGAGTCGAGCCTCGCGCCAACCGGTCGCAAATACAACATCACGATTTAATGTTAACGCGTTCGTTGCCTCAACGTTTGCTCGCCCTGGTGGCGAGCTTTTTTTTGGCCCGCAGAAAACGCCCGGCGGCAGTGCGTTTACCGGGCAAAAAAAACCGCCGTTAAACGGCGGTATAGGCTTGCGCAGAACGGCGGGATTGCCGCAGGGAGGACATCTCCCCGCTGAGGTTATTGAGCCGGGCCTGGATGCACTGCATCAGCCGCGAGTCCTGTATCAACAGAGCCTCAAGCAGCTGCACGGCCATTTCACGCTCCGTGCTTTCCAGCTCATTGAAATCAACATCTACCATCGCTTTTAGCTGCGTAGAATAGACTTCCACATCGTCAGCAAACGCGTCCCAGGCTTCCTGCCCGGCAAGGGTCAGCAGCGCATGGTTACGCGCCAACAGGTCTTCTAGCTGAACCAGCGTTGTGTTATCCATGTTTGACCTGCTTGTTCTGTGGGTCGATAGCTTTCCAGGTCTCGGACAGGTCGACCATCAGGGAAATCAGGTGCGGCAACTTTTCGCCCGTTTTATTGAGATTTGCTTCGAGCAAATTACGCGAAACGTATTCGTACAGACTTTCCAGATCGTCGGCAATCTTGCCGCCAATTTCATGGTTCAGCCCGGCGCGCAGGCCATTATCGATAATATTGATAGCCCGGGAGATCATCTCCCCGCGACGGGCGATATTACCGGACTGGAAGTAGATCTCTGCCCGACGCATCGCGTTAATCGCCCCGTCAAACAGTAAGACAATCAGCTGATGCGGCGTAGCACCGACAATCTGGCTATCAAGAGAGACAGCGGAATAGGCGCTGTTACCTGTTTTGGTGTACATCGTTAAATCCTGCCGGGCAGCCGTACTGCCCGGGAATGTTGAGGGGTTATTCTTTCATCAGGCCGAGCAGCGCGGCCTGCAGCGACTGGCTCAGACTGTTCATTTCGGTCATCGCTTTATCGAGCCGTAAAAACTCTTTTTCGCTACGCTTAAGGCTGTCCTCAATGCGCATCTCCACTCGGGTGATCTGCTTCGCGATGCGCGACTCCTGCTCTTTCAACCCTTTGACCGCAGTGGTGATTGCCCCTTCGGTTTTCGGCGTGCTGTCGCTGTCACCGAGATAGATTTTGAATACATCTTCCATCCGGCCTTTCAGGCCATCCGCCCCGTCTTTACCGAGGAACAGGGCTTCGACTTCTTTCGGGTTATTTTTCAACGCTTCGTCGAGCTTTTTGCTGTCGATCGACAGCAGCCCGATGGTGCCGGTACGCTCTTCACCCGGATTGACGTCATCAAACTTCACGGTGATGCCGAGGGTGGCCAACGACTGGTATAGTTCGCTGGCTTCGCCGTAGTTGCCGACGGCGGTGGATTTCATCTGGCTGGTCAGGCGGCGCAGCGTACCGTCGCCAAACAGCGCGCCGTTGCCGGTGTTCGGCTGGGTCGGATCGGCGTTTTTGTCCGGGGCGGTATACGCGCTGACGCTGGCCGACAGATTCAGGAAAGCGTTGTAGTTTTTAACGAATTCCTCAATCAGGGTTTTCACCTGTGAGGTATCAGCCGTCACCGAGAGGGTTTCAGATTTGTATTCCTTTGGTGGCCCCTCCGCCACCACCTCCGACACTTCACGCAGCTCAAGGGTAATACCGGTGATCGCATCGGCGATGGTGTTCGAACTGCGCTCAACCTCCTCCCCGTCAATCTCAATCAGCGCATTCTGCGCGGCGGTGATTTCGGTCATTTTGCTTGAACCTTTCGGATCAAAGTTCAGCACTTCAGCCAGCGTGCTGTCCCCGTCAACGTTAACGGTGATTTCACCGTCGCTGCCGGTCTTTTTCGACGTCACAACCAGCTTGAATTTCCCGCCGCCCGCCGACATCACTTCGGCCGTGACGTCGCCATTCTTTTCATTGATTTTCTTGGCAATCTGGGTCAGCGAGGTTTCATCTTTTTTCAGATCGACGTCCATCGGCTTACCGTCGCCGAGCGTGATGCTGACTTTACGGTTGGTCTCACTCCCGCCGAGTTCTTTGTCGTTGCTGGTCTGCGGCTCGGTACCGATTTTATGCGACTTTGCCAGCTGTTTAACGACCATCGAATAGCTGTTCGGGATGGCACCTTTTCCGGCGGTGGCTTTGAACGCTTTGTTATCCCCAACGCTGACGCCGTTGAAGCCTTCATCCTGCAACTTTTCCATGTTCGATTTGATGGCATCCAGGGAGCTGGAGATCTTGCCCCACGACGACACCTGCCCGTTGAAACTGCTTTGCTTTTGCAGGTACGGATTGAGTTTTTGATTTTCAGCTACCCGCAGCTGCGACAGCATAGAAGGAATATCAAGCCCGGATCCACCAAGGCCCGGAACAGCGAATGACGCCATAATGTGGGTTCCTGTTAATTAAATAAGAGTCTTCACTGAGACCCATCGGTGGGAATGGCGTTAAGTTTAATTTTTTACATTTCCGGCAACAACGTCAGAGGGGCGTAAATACACAGAGTCACGCTTATTGCGCCATCAAATATTATGATTGAGAAAATAGCCGTCACTTCTTCCGCTATTTATAACCTTTGAAAAAAATCAAAGAAATATTTCAGTGATTTTGCTCTGTCACCGATGAATGAGGTATGCGCCACCTAATTCGCATAATGACTCTTTCCGTCCGTTCTCATTATAAAAGGATATTAATATGGCCCAGGTCATTAATACCAACTCACTGAGCCTGATGGCTCAGAACAACCTCAACAAATCCCAGACCTCTCTGGGCACCGCCATCGAGCGTCTCTCTTCCGGGATGCGTATCAACAGCGCCAAAGACGATGCCGCTGGCCTGGCGATTTCTAACCGCTTTACTTCCTCCATCCGTGGCCTGACCCAGGCGGCGCGTAATGCCAACGACGGCATCTCCCTGGCACAGACCACTGAAGGCGCGCTGGAAGAAGTCACCGAAAACTTACAGCGTATTCGTGAGCTGACCGTTCAGGCGAAAAACGGCACCAACTCCAGCGATGACCGCGCATCCATCCAGAAAGAAATTTCAGCCCGTCTGGACGAGATCAAGCGTATCTCCGAGACCACCAACTTCAACGGCGTGAACGTACTGGACGGCTCGAAAGACAAGCTGACCATTCAGATCGGCGACAAAGACGGCCAGACCATCGATATCGACC